>JAQVET010000021.1:0-6049 GCA_028697615.1 Minisyncoccota bacterium | reverse complement strand
TTAAAAGTTTTTCTGAATTCTCAATTTTTTCTGCTTTTATAATTTTCGCCACTCTTAAATCTAATTTTTGAAATTCTTCAAATGTAATCATATTTTTAAATACTATACTAAATTTATAATAAAATTCTACCAACCTCCTCCTCCGCCTCCACCAGAACCACCACCAGCGCTTCCTCCACCAGCGCTTCCACTAAATCCACTACCCCCGCTAACTCCACTTGATGAAGATATATTATTAGAAATCGCTGAGGACAAACTGGCAATATCAGAAGAAAATTTATCAATATTAAAAGTATAATTTGATCCCGCACCTATATACCACATAGGGATGTAATTAGCAAAATATTCTTCTTTATAAATTTCTTTCATTTTTTTAATCCAAATATCAGTGATACCAAAAACAATAGCGTATGGTAGAAATTTCTCAAAAATATTTTCTTTTTCATAAAATTTAGCCCGATCTTTATCAACTGTTTTCATAAATAATTTAAAGCCTTTAATTTGCCAATTTATCTCTGCTCCTTTTTGAGTGTATGGATTCATTAATAAACCAAAAATAAAAATAATTATTGCAGAAATAGTTATTGAAAGAAAAAGAAAAAATGATATTCCCATCGTAAAAAAACTAATGAAAAATAATATAACCCCTCCCACTGTAAACATACTTGCTAAATCAAGCCTTTTCTTTATTAATAATTTCTTTTTAGATAGAAGATTTATTGTTAAATTATCAATTTTTTGAGTATATGGAAATTTAAGAGAAGATAATTTTATTTCACTGCCATCTTTAAAAATTTTCTCTAAAATAAATTTTTGGGCTGGAGTTAAATTTTTTTCTTCCTCCTCATTATTCTTCCTTATCAATAAATAATCCTTTTTATTTAAAAACATAAATTTATTTTCAACTTCCTTTATAGTAATCAAACCCTTCACTGCCAAATTGATTATTTCAGCAGTAATAAATTCTTCCTTATTTCCCTTACCACCATTCATTAATACGCCTATTTCCAAAGGACTAAGTCCACCGGGCACTTCATATATTGGAATAACTGTCTTGTTTTTGGAAGAATACTTTCCATTTTTTCGAAAAATATTAAAACAAATAATAAAAATAACCAAAGGGATTATAAAATATAAATACTCCCCATAAAGTTCTAAAAAACTAAAATGATAAGGAGTAAAAATTCCTTTTGGGAAAACTAGTGAAACTGTTATCCCTTGATGTTTTTTAAATGGCTGAGTAGAATAAAATTCTAAAACATTTTGAGATGTCCAAGAGTATTTAGCCAAACTTTTATCTCTTGATCCAAGATCGCCAGTGTAATAATCTATAGCGATATTATCTTTTGTCACACCTTCAGGAAAAATTAACTTTGCATGAAAATTATCAATTTCTAAATCCCAAAAATTACCCAAAACATTCCAATAAAATTCATCAAAAGATTGATTTTCAAAACGAATCACATTGCCAACACTATAATGAATTAAATAATTATTTACGCCTTTAACTGTTTTATTGGGATCACCAATTTTCCAAGTAATAGTATTGTTTTCACGAATTATTTCGTATTTATAAGGATTTCCTTGAAAATCAGTAATACTTATAAGTTTAATAGGTGTTTTTATCGTCTCCCCTGTTTCTATTTTTGTTTCCTCCGGCAAAATCCTAAAAATCCCATGCTTATCCTCAAGATTGCCGCAATCAGCAGTAATTTTCTCTACGACATCCAGTGATGAATCTTTATTTAAAGTAAGAGTAGTATCAAAATTTTGAACATACCAATCAGTAATAATTTCTCTTTGAGCGAAAATTTCTTTTATATTAAAACTAAAAATAAAAACAAAAATTCCTATTAAAATTAATAAAATATTATTTTCAATATTCTCTTTAAAATTTATCATAAACTTAACTATCTCAAAAAAAAATCAAAAATTTGATTTTATCTTAAATTTATTGATTAGATCACTATATTTTATTTTTTAATCTTCCTTTATACATATCAAGCCATTCCTTTGATAACGGCCAATCTTTAAATTTATCACAAGGAAATTTTTTACAATTACAAGAACAAACATCTATATCTTTTTCAACCGCACACTCTAAAACAGGACAATCTGCATTAATACCTTTTAAAAACTCAACACCTTCTTTTGTCTTATTGCAACCAGGGCAAATCATCTTTACATAAAGTCCACAACTCGAGCAACAAATCCCACAGGATCCAATTTTTATCTCTTCTTTTTTGTTTGACATATTTTTGTAATTTTTAAAATCTTACTACAATAAAATTAAATATTACTCTTGTTTTAAAATAGCATATTCTATACTATCTATCAAGGCTTTAAAACTTGCCTCAATAATATTAAAAGAACTTCCAATAGTGGTCCAAGTCCTACCATAAGAGTCAGTAGTATCAATTAAAACCCTTACCCAGGCAGCCGTGCCTTCTTTACTATCTAAAATACGAACACTATAATTAGTAAGGCGAATATTTTTTAATTTTGGATAAAAAGGTAAAAGCGCTCTTCGTATCGCCCTATCAAGAGCATTAACTGGTCCTTTTCCATCTTCATTTGTTTCAACAATTTTATTTTTTATTTGTAATTTAATTTTTGCTCTTGAAGCAAAATAATTTTTCTTTTTATTGATACTAACATTAAGGTCTAAAATTTTAAATGGAGGGTGATAGTTTCCTAAAATTCGACGAATAAGCAATTCTAAGGAAGCATCAGCATTTTCAAACTGAAATCCCTTGCTTTCCAATTTTTTAATTTTATCTAAAACAATTGGCAATTTTTCAGGAATTTTTGAGGAGTTAAGAGAAAAATCTGAGATTTTTGTTAAAATATTTGCTTTTCCAGAAAGTTCAGAAACTGCTGTTTTTGAAAAATTTCCAACTAAAGAAGGGTCAATATGTTGATACGTTTTTTTATTTTTAGTCATTGCATCAGCATGAACTCCTCCTTTATGAGAAAAAGCATTGATTCCTACATAGGGTTGAGAGGAATCCGGAGGAAGATTGGCAATTTCATAAACAAACCGTGATAATTCTGTAAGAGCAGAAAGTTGACTGTTTTGTAAACACTTAACTCCCATTTTTAATTGCAATGTAGGGATAATCACGCAAAAATCAAGATTACCACAGCGTTCTCCATAACCATTGATTGTCCCTTGAATTTGAGATACTCCACATTTTATTGCTTCCAAACTATTTGCCACGCTTAATCCACTATCGTTGTGAGTATGAATACCCAAGGGAACTTTTATCTTCTTTTTAACCTCATTTACAATTTTTCTAATCTCCCAAGGCAGACTACCACCATTTGTATCACAAAGAATAATTCTCTCTGCTCCACCAGCAACTGCGGCTTCAAGGGTTAAAAGAGCATATTTTGAATTTGCCTTAAAACCATCAAAAAAATGTTCTGCATCGTAAAAAACCCTTTTATTATGAGAAGTTAAAAATCTACAACTTTCTTTTATCATCGATAGATTTTCTTTCAAACTAGTTTTTAATACATCCCTGACATGGAGATCCCACGTCTTGCCAAAAATCGTAACAATTTCAGTCTCTGCTTTTAAAAGTTCTTTAAGATTAAAATCATCGCTTGCCCTTATTTCCTTTCTTTTAGTCATTCCAAATGCAACAACTTTAGAATGATTTAAATTTAAACTTTTTATTTTATTAAAAAATTCGCTATCTTTAGGATTTGATGCAGGCCATCCTCCTTCAATATAATCAAAACCAAACTCGTCAAGTTTTTGTGCAATTTTTAATTTATCTTTTAAGGAAAAAGAAATCCCTACTTTTTGAGCACCGTCACGTAAGGTTGTGTCATAAAGTTCTATTTTCATAGTTTTATAAATAAAAAACCTCTTTTTGTGGAAAGAGGCATTATTTTTTTAATTTATTAAACAGAAAATCACCTCTTTCCTAAAAGAGGATTAATAATGATATTATTAATAGAAAATAAATAATCTTTCATTGTTTTTTATTTTATAATAATAAATTATAAAAAAATAAAATAAATGTCAAGATTTAATTGCGTGCGTTAAAAAAATAATTTAAACATAAATTTTGATATTTATTTAAAAATAAGGTAAAATATAAATATAGATAAATAAAAATATGTCTTTTGATTATCAAAAAATTAATTCAAGGTTTCAAAAAGAACTTTTATCAAATTATTCAATAAGAAAAATAAGAAAAATATCTTCTAAAAAGATATTTGTTTTTGGATTTTTAATATTGGGAACAGTAGCGCTTATTAGCTCAATTCTGTTTTTTACTCCAACATTAGAAAAAGAAAAAGAAATTGTCTTGGGTGAAGCATCACTTATTTCTCAACAAAAAGATAAAGAAACATTTGAAAATTCTTATTTAAAAAAAGACGAAAGCGGAAAAATAAATATATTAATTTTGGGAGTTGCCGGAGAGCCTTGGCCAGCACCCTATTTAACTGATTCTATTGATATTCTTTCTATTGGAAATGGTAAAATTTCTCTTATTGGCTTGCCTCGTGATCTTTTAGTTAAAATTCCAAAAACTGAATATGCTACAAAAATAAATGTTCTTTATAGTATTGGAGGAGTTGAAATGGTTCAAGAAAAAGTAAAAGAAATTACTGGACTGGAAACTCAATACTGGGCTATTTTCACCCTGCAAAGTATGGAGAAAATCATCGATGCTATTGGCGGAATTGATGTTGAAGTAAAAGAGGATATATATGATCCTAAATTTCCCACACAGGATAGAGGTGTTGAAACATTCCAAATTACAAAGGGACAACACCACTTATCTGGAAAAGATGCTATAAAATATGCAAGAACTCGCCACTCAAACGAGGGAGATTTTGGAAGAATGGAAAGACAAAAAGAAGTATTTGAAGAAGCATTCAAAAAAATACAAAATGAAAATCTTAATTTCTCAAAAATTATTTCTTTATTTGAAGTACTAAAAAGCGATATTAAAACAAATATTTCAGCAAAAGAAATCTATTCTTTTTATCAAATGAAAGAAAGTGTTGATACTAAAAAAATAAATTACTTTATTTTAGATGCGGGTAAAGAAAATTCTCTTTTGTCTTTTGGTCAAACGATTCTTGGTTCAAATATTGCTTCTGTACTCTGGCCGAAAAACGGACAATTTAATTATCAAAAAATACAAGAAGAAATTAAAAATTTTCTTAATTTTAAATGATGATTCTTAAAAAAACACAAAAAAAAGAAATCTTTTTAATTGTTGGACTGGGAAATCCAGGTAAAGAGTTTAAAAATACCCCTCATAATTTAGGTTTTGAGGTATTGGATATAATTAAAAAAAAACATAATTTTTCTAAATCAAAAATTTCTGAAAAAAAATTTCAAGGAGAAATTTTTGAAAAAAATAATAATGGAGAAAAAAAAATCCTACTTTTAAAGCCGCAAACTTTTATGAATAATTCAGGAATTGCTGTTAAAAAAGTAGTAGATTTTTTTAAAATTAAAATACAAAACATCCTCTTGGTTTATGATGATTTAAATATAGATTTTGGCAAAATTAAATTCAAAAAAGGTGGAAGAAGCGGTGGACACAAAGGTGTAGAGTCAATAATCAATCATCTTAATACAGATAAAATTGCTAGAATAAAAATAGGAACCGGTCCTATTAGTGGCCAGTCAAAAAAAGAATTTGTACTAAAAAAATTTGACGAAGAGAATCAAAAAACAATAAATAAAACAAAAAAAGACGCAGTAGAGAGAATTGAAAAAATTATTAATTTTTAATTATTGATGATAAAATATAATCACAGATAAAAAATTAGCCATTTTTTTCAAAAAAAAACTACCCGCAGGGAGAAGTGAAGATTGATACACGATCAACTCTCACAAATCCCGATTCTGAGAGCACCTAGGAGGGATAATACTCCCAAAACCTTTTTGCGGGTAGTAATTATATTTTAACATATTTTAACTAAAAAGTCAAGTAGATAAAAAATCATCAAAAAGTAAGTGAATAAGTAGTCAAAATTAAACTAATTTTACCTTAAACATAAAATATAATTAGTA
>JAQVET010000020.1 GCA_028697615.1 Minisyncoccota bacterium | reverse complement strand
CCATCATTTTTTGCAAGGTCGTTGTTTTCATCTTCAAGTTTAGAGAAGAGTTTGTATTCTTGATCTCCTTGTGTTTTATAGAGTATGCAGTGGCAATTGTCTGAAAATGGAGAGATAGAACATTGATTTTTATTAAAAAGTGGATCTTTTGGCAAAGAGGTAAGATATTTTACTTTTCCATCTTGATCCTTTTGTGTGATGAGAGAGCAAAAAGAGTTTGGTTTGCAGGTTTTTCCATCATCCTGGAGAGTTAATTCTATACAAAAACCATCATCTGAGGATGAACCAATTTCTCCTGCAGGATATTGCCAGTAATCGCTGTAGTAGAGCTCAAGGGCTTGTGCAAGGTTTTTTGTATTTTGTATCCTTTGAGTATCTCTTGCTTGTTTTCGGGCATCTGCGGTTGAGGCAAAGATAATTGCTCCAATAATTACAATAATAGTTATTACTACAAGAAGTTCAATGAGAGTAAAACTAGAGTGAGAATTCTTTTTTAGTAAAATAAAAGAGTTATTATTACTTTTATTTTTTAACATAAAATAATTATTAGCTTTAATTCTTTAATTCTTTAATTCGTTAATTTTTTAATTCTTTAATTCGTTAATTGATTCTATTTTATTACAAAAAATATCTTTATTCAAGCTTCCCCGAGAACTGTTCTCGGGAAAGCTTCCCGGCGTAATTTCAGTGTTTACCGCGTAGTATATTCGCTTCTATACCATAGTTATTTTAGTATTTTTATTTTATATTATAATAATATTTTTGAATTTTTAAGAGAGAAGTAGTATAATATAAAAAAAGATATAAATTTATATTTTTATGCTTAAATTTTATAATTCACTTTCACATAAAAAAGAAATTTTTAAACCAATCGATGATAAAAAAGTTGGTCTTTATACTTGTGGACCAACTGTTTATTTTTATGCGCATATTGGTAATTTAAGAACGTATATTTTTGAGGATATTTTAAAAAGGGTGCTTTTATATAATGGCTATAGTGTTAATCATATAATGAATATTACTGATGTTGGTCATTTAACTTCTGATGCTGATATAGGAGAGGATAAATTAGAAAAAGGTGCTCAAAGAGAGAATAAAACAGTTTGGGAAATTGCTAATTTTTATGAAAAAGTTTTTAAACAAGATCTTAAAAGATTAAATATTATATTTCCTAGTAAATGGATAAGGGCGACACAAACAATAAAAGATCAAATTAAGTTTATTCAGATTTTAGAGAAAAAAGGGTTTACTTATATTATTGATGATGGTGTTTATTTTAATACTCAGAAACTAAAAAATTACGGTGCTTTGTGGTCGGAAAAAGCAAAAAAAATTTTAAAATCAAAATCCAAGGACGATATAAAAAAATTTGTTCGCGTTGAAATGGTTCCTGGTAAAAAGAATCCAACTGATTTTGCTCTTTGGAAATTTTCTTCAAAGAGCGTTAAAAGACAAATGGAGTGGAATTCACCTTGGGGAAAGGGCTTCCCTGGATGGCATACAGAATGCGTTGTAATGTCAATTAAAGAACTCGGAATTCCTTTTGATATTCATTGCGGAGGAATTGATCATATACCTATTCATCATACCAATGAAATAGCACAAGCGGAAGCTGCTTTTGGCAAAAAATTGGCAAATTATTGGCTTCATGGAGAATTTTTAATTTTAGAAAAAGAAAAAAGAATGGGAAAATCAGAAGGAAATATTATTATTTTAGAAGATATTATAAATAAAGATTTTTCACCATTATCTTATCGATATTTTTGTTTTAATGCTCATTATCGATCTAAACTTGTTTTTTCATGGAAAGCACTTGAAGCGAGTCAAAGGGCCCTTAATAATCTTTATCAAAAAGTAAGAGAAATTAATAAAAAAGATTTTTCTAATAAAACCGATATGGATAATTCAGTTTATTTAGGTAGTCGTTCTCAAAATTACAAAAAAACATTTAAAAAATTTATAAATGACGATTTAGATATGCCCAAGGCAATGTCTTTAATGTGGGATGTAGTGAAAGATGATAATTTAAAAAATAATGAAAAATATTATCTTTTAATTGACTTTGATAAAATTTTTGGTTTAGGATTAGATAAAATTAAAGAAATAGCAATTCCTCAAGAAGTAAGAAACCTTGTTGCTTTAAGAGAAAAATATCGTAAAAATAAAGAATTTAAAAAAGCAGATAGTTTAAGAGATAAAATTAAATCTTTGGGATGGGAAATCGAAGATACTCAAGATGGACCAAAAATAATAAAATCAAAATAAGCCTTAAAAAAATGAAAACTTTTAAAGAAAGAGTTTTAGAAGTGGTTAAAGAAATCCCTTTGGGCAAAACGATGAGTTATAAAGAGGTAGCAAAAAAATCAGGTAGCCCTTTGGCTTGGCGAGCAGTTGGTAGTATTTTAAATAAAAATTATGATCCCAAAATTCCTTGTCATAGAGTTATCTACGCAAATGGTAAAATTGGTGGTTATAATAGGGGTATTTCTAAAAAAAATTATTTGCTAAAGAAAGAAAAAAGAATAATAGATAAAAAAACAAAATAGTATTGATACTTATCTTTACAAAATGCTTAAAATTTGGTAAAATATAATAATCGGCAATGCATGCGATCACTCTATACAATAAATTTATTGTATAGAGAGGAAAGTCCGAACACCCTCAGTTTTGCTTATAAAAATCCAAATGAATGCAAAATTGAGAAGTAGATAGTGGATAATGTCCACCCTCTTTCATCTTTTTTAAAAATGAAAGAGAGGGAAAGTGCCACAGAGACTATACTATCCAGTGTTTTCGCGCTGGAGAAAGGTGAAAAGTGTCCTGCTAAAGCAGGCTCAACTCTGGGAGACCAGAGTTTGCGGCAAACCCTATCTGGTGCAATCTTTAAAAGAGCATAAGTTTAAGGGTAACCTTAAACTTAGATAAATGATCGCACTTGTAAATCTTTCAAGATTTACAAGAACAGAATTCGGCTTATACGCATTGCCGATTTATTTTTAAATTATTTAGTAGATTTTATTTTTACTATGAAACTTTATTTTTTTGGTGGAACAAAAGTTGTTAGTGGAGTAAATTATCTTTTACAGCAAGGTGGAGAAAAAATTTTAATTGACTGCGGAATGTTTCAGGGGGCACCAGAGTTTGAAGAAAAAAATTATAAACCATTTCCATATAATCCAAAAGAAATAAAGGCGCTTTTAGTTACTCATTCACATATAGATCATATTGGGCTTATTCCAAAACTTGTTCAAGAAGGATTTTCTGGTCCAATATATGCTACGCCGCCAACGATTGATTTATCTTTATTAATGCTAAAAGATGCTGCCCAACTTGAAAATTGGCAAAATGGTTATACAAAAGAAAATTTAGATCGTGTTTCTAAGCTATTTAAACCAGTTGATTATTATAATAAAATTAAAATATCTCCAAATTTCTCTTTTAGATTTTTAGATGCTGGGCATATTCTTGGATCAGCCATTATAGAAATTTACACTTTTTCAAGTAAATCCAACGATGGAAAAATAAAGATTGTTTTTTCAGGTGATATTGGTAATATTCCTAATCCTCTTTTAAAAGACACAGATATTGTAAAAACTACTGATTATCTTTTGGTGGAGGCAGCATATGGTGATAGAATACATGAAGGGCTTAAAAAAAGAAAAGATATTTTAGAAGATACAATTGAGGAGACAATAGCACAAAGAGGTACTATTTTGATTCCGTCATTTGCTCTTGAAAGAACTCAAGAAATACTTTTTGAAATAAATGAACTCGTTGAAAATTCTCGAATACCGCGCATTCCTGTATTTATTGATAGTCCATTAACTATTGATGCCATAGATGTTTATAAAAAATATAAAAAATATTTTAATAGACATACACAAAATTTAATAGACAAAGGAGATGAAATATTTTATTTTCCAGGAATTAAATTTACAAAAACAGTTAAAGAATCAAAAAATATTAAAAGAGTTCCTCCTCCAAAAATGATAATAGCAGGTTCTGGTATGTCTACTGGTGGAAGAATTTTATTCCACGAAAAATTATATTTGGGCGATCATAAAAATTGTTTAATTTTTATTTGCTATCAAGCAGAAGGTACACTTGGAAGAAAAATACTTGACGGAGAAAAAACAATTGAGATTTTTGGAGAAACTCTTCAAGTCAGGGCAAGAATTGTTAATATTCAAGGTTATTCAGCACATGCTGATCAAAAAGGAATTTTGCGCTGGGTTTCGAGTATTCAAAAACCAATTAAAAAAATATTTCTTGTTCAAGGAGAAGAAAAGCCAGTAAAAACGTTATCTCAGATTATAAAAGATAATTTAGGACTTGAAGTTGAAGTCCCAGAATACGGTCAAGTAGTAGAGATTTAATGCCGTCCTAGCTCAATAGAAGAGCAATCGCTTCGTAAGCGATAGGTTGTCGGTGCAAATCCGACGGACGGCTTAGTTAATTTATTTTTTTTAAAATTGATAATTTGACTATTTTTATATTTTTTGATATATTTTTGAAGTTAATATTTATGGTAGAGTTAAAAAAAGAAAAAATAGAAAATATCCAGCAAGAAATCCGCTTTTTAGCGGAAAGTCTTTGAAATCGAAAAAAAGAGAAGTGAATTGGCAAGATACGAAAAACAATTTGTAAATCCAAATTTTTGGCAAGATCCTAAAAATAAAAATTTAATCAAGGATTACAGAAATATTAAAAATGAAATTGATGAATTTGATAAGATAAATGATTTATTAAAAAAAATAGATGATGCAGACGAGGAGGCACTTGATTTATTAGAAGAGAAAATTCATTTTTTAAAATTAAAAACATTTTTTAAAGGAAAATATGATGATAGTAACGCCTTCTTCTCAATATATGCAGGAGCAGGAGGAAAAGACGCTGAGGATTGGGCTGCAATATTGCTTAGAATGTATGAGAGTTATTTTAAAAAAAAGGGATTCAAGTCACAGATTTTAGATAAGAATTATGGAGATGGAGGAATTAAATCTGTGACGCTAAAGGTTGAAGATTCATTTGTATTTGGATGGTTAAAAAATGAGATAGGTGTACATCGACTTGTGAGAATTTCACCATTTTCTAAAGATAAATTAAGACATACTTCATTTGCTTTGGTAGATGTGGTTCCAGAAATAAAAGATCAAGATTTTAAAATCAATGACGATGAGATAAAAATAGAAACTTCCTGTTCTTCTGGTCCAGGTGGACAGTATACTAATAAAAGAGAAACAAGGGTAAAAATTATTCATTTGCCAACCAAAATAAGTGTTTCCTGCCAGCAAGCAAGAACGCAGGGAGAAAATAAAAAATTAGCCCTTGAAATGTTAAAATCAAAACTTCTTCTTCTAAATGAAGAAGAAAAAGAAAAAGCAATTTCTTCCGAAAAATCAAAAGTCAAAATTCCTACCTGGTCAAATCAAATAAGATCGTATATTTTTGAGCCATACAAGTTGGTAAAAGATCATCGAACGGGATATGAAACAAATAATTTAGATGAAGTTTTAAATGGTAATTTAGATGAATTTATAATAAAAGAAATAGAAATGAGCAAATAATATTTTAAAAAAAAACAATAAAAAAACAAAAATATGATTTATTTTGATAATGTTTCTAAGATTTACCATAATAATTCAGTTGCTTTAGATAATTTTAGTTTCGCAATGAGTGAGGGTGAGTTTGTATCTATCGTAGGCAGGTCAGGTGCTGGTAAATCAACAATACTTAAACTTCTTTTAAAAGAAGAAAAACCAACAAAGGGAATTATTACCTTCAGGAATAAAGATATTTCAAAAATTAAAGGAAGACAGATTCCTTTATATAGAAGAAATTTTGGTGTAGTTTATCAAGATTTTAAACTGCTTCCACAAAAAACAGTTTATGAAAATGTGGCATTTGCTCTTGAAATTTTATCAAAAAGTCAAAAAGAAATTGAAAAAAAGGTTCCTTTAATTTTAGAAACTGTTGGCATTCTTGAAAAAGCTCATCATTTCCCTCACCAAATTTCCGCGGGTGAGAGGCAAAGAGTTGCAATAGCAAGGGCAATTATAGGAGAACCAGATGTGCTTTTAGCAGATGAACCTACAGGTAATCTTGATGTTTTTAACACAAGGGCAATTATAAAATTGCTTTTAAAAATTAATGATTTAGGAACATCTATTTTACTGGTTACACACAATAGAGAGATTGTTAATTCATTGGGAAAAAGAGTTATAACAATAGATAAGGGGAGAATTATTAAAGATGAAAAAATTGGAAAGTATTATTTAAGTCCACATATTTAAAATCAGAGGATAATATTTTTTACCCTATTCAAAAATTAAAAAATATAGTAAAATAAATATATGTTTGAAAATTTTTTTAGAGTTTTTAAGTTTGGATGGCAAAATTTTTGGAGAAACTTATGGCTTTCATTTGGAAGTATTTTTGTCATATTTATTGCGCTTGTTCTTGTTGGTGGAGTTTTTTTGGTGTGGGGGATGACGGAAAATTTAACACAAATCCTTGAATCAAAAGTTGATATTACTGTTTATTTTAAAGATAATGTTCAAGAAAAAGATATTCTTGAAGTTAAAAAAGAACTAAGTTCAATTCCAGATGTGAAAAGTATCGATTATGTTTCTAAAGAAAAAGCACTTGAAAATTTTAAAGAAAATTATAAAGATAATTCTTTAGTTATTGAATCATTAAATGAAGTTGGAGGTAACCCCTTGCCAGCAAGTTTAAATATCAATGCATCAAGCGCTGCTTCGTATGAAAAAATTGCAAATTATTTAACGAAAAGTAAATTTAGCAATCTGATAGATAATATTAATTGGAAAGATACCAAAGACGTTATTAATAAACTTTTTGCTCTTACCTCTAATATTAAAAAAATTGGAGGAATTGCAAGTATTTCTTTAATTGTAATTGCTGCACTGGTAATATTTAATACAATTCGTATTTCAATTTTTGCTCGAAATAAAGAAATTGAAATTATGAAATTGGTTGGAGCCACAAATTGGTTTATTAGAAGTCCGTTTCTAATTGAAGGAATGCTTTTGGGACTGGTAGGTGGTCTTTTAGGTTTTTGTGTGTTCTACGGGATAAACTGGGCATTTTTTGACAATCCTCCGCTTTTGCTTTCTGATCTTGGATTTTTTACTTTTTTTCAGGAAAATCTTCTTTTGATTTTAGCGATTGAGATTGGTGGAGGAATTCTAATAGGACTTTTTAGTAGTTTTTTTGCGGTGCAAAGACATCTTAATGTTTAGATACTTGATAGTGGATTATATTTTCGAATCGTTCGAAATGTTAGAATTGTTAGTTTTTAGTTATCGTTAATTTTTTAATATTTTAATTGTGTACTTTATTTATAATTTGTGGTAGTTTCTTCAATCCGTAATCATTGATCGATTAATTTTTTAATAATTAAATTTATGTTTGCTGTTGTAAAAATAGGATCACTGCAATATAAGGTAAAAAAGGGAGATGAAATAAAAATCGAAAAGATTAAAGATTTTAAATTGGAAAACGATAAATTTATTCTTGATAAAGTTTTACTTTTAAATGACGGGGGAAATATTAAAATAGGCAAGCCATTTCTTGAAAATGTTTCAGTGCAATGTAGTATTCTTGGCGAAGTAAAAGGGGAGAAAAAGGTCATTTTTAAATACAAACCCAAAAAGAGATATAGAAGAAAAAAAGGACATCGTCAAGAATATTTTAAAATAAAAATCGAAGATATTGTAGAAAAATAAATAAGATGCCTTGTTTTATTATTTTTCGAAAACCTTGATTTTTTTAAAAAATTTGTTTAGATTACTAGGAGAAATATTTATTAAAGGTCGGTTAGATAAATTTTAAAAGATGAAAATATGACAAAACAAGATTTAGTTGAAGAGGTAGCAAAAAAAACAAAACTTCCAAAAAGCGAGGTTTCCACAGTTGTAAATGCCGTTGTTGATACAATAACTGAAGTTTTATCAAAAAAAGGCGGAGATAATTCAGTTGTTTTAACAGGTTTTGGAACATTTACCGTTTCAAAAAGAAAAGCAAGAACAGGAAGAAATCCAAAAACTGGTGAGACAATAAAAATTGCTGCAACAAGAGTTCCAAGATTTAAGGCAGGTAAGTCATTAAAAGACGCTGTAAAATAAAAGTAAAATTTTGATAATCAAGAATAAGAATGAATTTTTATTTATATCAAAGTAAGTAAAACTTGTTTTCTTGTGTTATTTAAAATAAAAATTCCCACAAAATTTTGTGGGAATTTTTTTTATTGAGCATTTATACAACCAAATTCGAACCTATTTTGAACGAAGCTGAACGTCGCGTTTCACGCGGCAAACCGACGCTCTGGCTTGGGCGAGAAGGAAAGGGTGTCGGGGGAAAATGAATTCCCGTTCCGCCATCACTTTTTCGCCGCCGTCGAATTTCGTGCCAGTGAAAGTGGCGCGCCGCCTAAAATTCTTAAACTGTTAATTCAATAAATTTAACCAATAACCAAGAAATAATCAAAAAGGAAACTGAAAAAACAGGAACAAAAGCAATTTTTAGCTTGTCTTTTGGTTGAAACGACCAGGATGAATAACCGGATAATTTCAGTTGCTCAAATAAATTTTTATCTTCCGGCTTAATTCTTTTGATTATAAAACTCACAATCAAAGCAATAATCGGCAAAATATAAATTATCAAAACAAGAATAAAATCCTCAAAATCAAAATATCCCATTGAATATCTGATCTCTCTGATCAATAATGGCAACGAGAACAAACTAAAAACCAAGAATGGTATGGCTACTAAAAATAAAATTGTAGCGACTTTCCTTTTCCAAACATAACCCTTTTGCTTTATTTCAGTAAGTACTGGTTCAATGCCTTCATCTTTTTCTTTCGTACTGACAAGTATAGTTGTTATTAATAAACCAAAAATTGATAAACAATTAGATAGTCCAACAAGTCCTAGCTTAAATATGTTTTTTCTTAATGTTTTGAAAACAATCCAACCTGCTAAAATTCCAGTTATCAACGAACTTATAATTAGTAAAAGTATTGCACTAATTACAGGATATTCAGCAAAAAATGTTGAGTAGTAAGTTTTTATAGGTGCAGAATTACTAATCCACAAATCATCAGTTAAGAATTTTGAGGGGGCATTTATTTCTATTTTAGTATATTTGACATTTTGAGTTTGCCCGTTGTAAAAATTTTTCAAATCATCGGCAAAACTGGGATAGCTATCAATATAATATTCTGTTTTTGTATAGTTCTTAATGTCATGAAATACTTTTGGCGAAACGTGACCGATTACTCTAATTGTTGTCGGAATGGTTTTGCTTCCGTAAACGCTTGTTGGCAACATTGGATAATAAATATCTCTTGTTGGAAATGTTACAAATACACCTCTTTGCTTAGAAACAATATTTTCAGAAGAGTTTATCCAAGAAGCAACAAAAGAATATTCTTTGCCAATATAGTTATCCAAAACTGGAATTGAGCCTCTTTCGATTTTTAACCCTTTATTTTTTAGATAATCATAAAGACCAAAGGCAGTTTTGGCTGTGATAATTTCCGAAGTTATACCTTCTTTCTCTAGATGTTCGTAAAGAACCACATCTTGCTCAATACCTTGATCTTTTGTTCCTAATGGCAATGGCACATTATACATTGTATCCATAGTGTCAACATAACTCCTTTCCAATAACGCCACGAAAGGAATTGTATAAATTTGGGTTATTTGTAAAAACTTTTTCGTATCATCCAAATTTGATTTTGCCTTATTTGAAATTTCTTCACCTATTAACTGGGGAAAATTTTTAACAACATCAATCGCAATTTTATTCGGGTCGGCAGGAACCGGAAAAAGCCAAACAACGCCTTTGCTGTTTTCTCCATCAAGTCCGACACTGATAATCATTTTTTGCAAGCCGTTATTATAATTGATGAACGCTTGCTGATTGTTTTCATTTAAATAATCCCATCTATCCGCATACGGGTCGGGTCTGATTATTATGCCGTCAGCCAAAACGGATTTTGGCGCAAACGAAAACATCGCTAAAAGTGCAATTAGCGATAGGGTAATAAAAGAGAGTAGTTTTTTCATAGTTTTATTTTACAATTATTTTATTAAATCATCAACATTTACTTCAAGAGTTTTCGCGATTTTCTTGAGAGTATCAAGTGTTGGATTCTTATTTTTGCAGTTTCAATTTTGATAATTATATTATTGGCGACATCTGCCAATCTCGCTAATTTCTCTTGCAAAAGCCCCTTAGTCCGCAAGCGTTTTATGTTTTTTGCTAAATTTTGATTGCTTGACATAACTTTAGTATAATGCTAACTCTGAAATAGAGTATTCAATAAACTGTTGCTATCTAAATGGTACATGATTATTTAAAAGAAGACAAACAAAATTTTTATTAGCGGCACTTTCATTTTGCGAAATTTGAGCGGGTGAAGGGAATCGAACCCTCGTACCTAGCTTGGAAGGCTAGTGCTCTACCACTGAGCTACACCCGCATTATATATATTATATAATTGACCAAAAAGAAAATCAACCCTTTTTAAATTAATTTTTTAATCATATACGTGTTTTTTAATCTATATCCTAATTTTCTATAGTATTCTCTTACACCAACACCAGAAATTACAGCAATTTTTGAAAGTTTAAATTCTTTTTTTGTAATTTTTTCTGCTTCTTTTATTAATTTTTTTCCCAAACCTTGGTGTTGTGGAACAATATCTTTTTCTCCAATATCGAGTGCCTGCCCATAAGTATGAAGTTCACGTATTATGCTTGAATTTTTAAGGCAGGGAAATATAGCATTTGAAGGTTTTCGTAAACGTAAAAAGGCATATAGTTTATCTCTTGTTTTTGATTCAAAACTTAAAAATATCTCTTTTCCACCAGAAGCGATAAAATCCTCCCTAAAAAGATACATTTTTTCATTGGGGTTATAGTTTTCCTTTACTTCTCTACATCTAATACAATGGCATTTTTCATTTCGCTCTTTCATTTTTTTTAAGACAACCTCTCTTATATTTGAGATTTTGCACCCCGCTTCAATTTGTGGCGCTGGTATATCTCGAAAAATTCTTGATATTCTTACAAAATAAGGCGTCATTTCTTTTATATCAACTAAAAGATTAATTAATTCTTGATCACTATATGGATGATATTTTCCTTCTTTCCAAAATTTATGCAATTTTGTATTCTTAATAACAACACAGGGATAGATTTTTATCCAATCTGGTTTAAAATTAGGATCTTTATAGATTATCTCGAACATCTTTTTGTCTTTTTGAATATTAGACCCTAAAAGATTTGGCATCATTTGATACATTACTTTAAAACCTGCATTTTTTAGAAGTTTTGTGGTATTAATTATATTTTTATTGCTATCTGCAACTCCATTTAATTTTAATATATCGCTAAAAATATTTTGCACTCCAATTTCAACCATAGTTACTCCCAACTCACGTAGATTTTTTATTTCATTTTCATTAATTAAATCTGGTCTTGTTTCAATTGACATT
>JAQVET010000080.1 GCA_028697615.1 Minisyncoccota bacterium | reverse complement strand
GCTATGGTTGTCCTTGCCGCCGCACTTACTTGCAGGGGCCAAAGAAAACCTTTATTTGCAATAGTTGTTGGGAAGACAATATGTAAGATTTTATGGATATTTTTAAATTGATTTTTTCCAGAAGAACCATAAGAAGGTTTCTGAATAAAAAAATCGACAGGAGTTATTTAGAAAAAATGGTTCAACTGGGAGCGCTAGCCCCCAGTAGGGTTAATATGCAACCTTGGGAATTTATAATTATTGACGATGAAAAACTAAAACGAAAAATTTTTAAAAGTATCCTCTGGGGAAGCAAAAATCCCACTAATAAGGTATTTGCCGATCCCCAATACGCTCCCGCCGCCTATATTGCTATTCTTGTTAATGCAAGAATCAGGGGTGCGGGATATGAGTATGAAATTGGAGCCTGTGCAGAAAACATTATGTTATACGCTTGGAGTTTGGGGATTGGAAGCGTTTGGCTTCACGCTTTAAATAGGAAAAAAATTATTTCTCTTCTCCAAATACCGACAGGAAAAATTTTTGATTCTTTAATCGGCTTGGGATATCCAGCCCATACGTCAAAAATTGCCAAATTTTCAAACGATAATTACTTCTATAATATAGATGAGAGCCTAAATCTGATCGTTCCCAAAAGAGACATTAGAACTCTTACATATCATAACATTTATGGATATTTTAAGTGAATTAAAAAAATTAAGTCTTGCAGCTCTATCTGATGCCTTGGATCAGCTTGATATAGGTGGCGGTTGCAAAGGAATCTTTCCGCGATCTAAAAACAAGGTTATAGTCGGAAAAGCATTTACGGTTAAATTTTCAAAAGTAAGCCCAGGAACATTTGCTAAAGCGGCTGATTATATAGATAAAGTTAAACCTGGAGAGGTAATAGTAATTGATAATGAAGGAAGAGATTATTGCACGGTTTGGGGAGAAATATTGACCCAAGTAGCAATGTATAAAAAATTAGTCGGGACAGTGATTGATGGAGCCTGTAGAGATATTGAAACCATTGCTAAATCTAATTATCCAGTATTCTCAAAATATGTTTTTATGAAAACTGGTAAAAATAGAGTTAAACTTGCTTTTGTTCAGAAACCAATTATGGTATCAGGAATTAGGGTAAATCCAGGAGATTATATCAGAGGAGACGAAAGCGGAATCTTGGTGATCCCCGCTGGAAAAGTTGAGGTCGCTATAACTAAAGCAAAAGAAATAGAGGCAAACGAGAGAAAAATATTGATAGCGATTAAACAGGGTGTTCCTCTTAAAAAAGCTAGAATTACTTTTTCTTACAATTTTAAGCCGCCAAAAAATGAAAATCATTGACGTTACTCTTAGGGAAAGTGTTTTTTGCCCACCGGTAATAAAACTGAAACATGCCCTAGAAGTTATACGGAGATTAAGTGAAGCGGGTTTAGATTATATTGAAATTGGATATCTAAAACACAACCAGGGAAAATCTCCCTTTCTCAATTATCAACCAGATTATATAGAGAGGGCTTTTGGGGTTTGTGGGGGTAAATCTAAGTTGAGCGCGATGATTCATCCGTCGGACTTTGTCAACTCTCAAATTTGGGACAGGAAGATAATTAAAAAGCTTTCCTTAATAAGAATTACTGCCGATGGTGAAAATTTTAATGAATTACCTCCAATTTTAGATTATTTCTCTCGTCAGAATTTAGAAGTAAGTGTGAACTTACTCCGGAGTAACCGTTATTCACTAGCTCAATGTCAAGAATTTTGTTCAAAAGCAGAAAAAATAGGAGCAGACTTTTTTTACCTTGCCGATTCTAACGGTCATTTTCTGCCGCAGGAAGTCGAAGAATATATAACTGCTCTTAAAAAAATATCTAAAAAAATTAAAATAGGTTTTCATCCTCATAATAATTTGGGTTTAGCCCAAATAAATGCCTTTGTAGCAATGAAATGTGGTGCGGATATTGTTGATAGTTCTATTTTAGGTTTTGGCAAAGGAGCAGGAAATTTAAGAACTGAACTTTTTCCACTTTTACTTTCAAGAACAGGAACAAAATTTGAGAAGCCAATTGATAAGTTTTATCGCTTTTTTAAGCTAGCTCAATATTTTCGTCGCAAAGTTGGCGAGCCTAATAGTTTTGAAGAGCAATATAAGTTTTCTTTATACGGTCTTTATGATGTTGATTTAGATGAAGATAAAAAAATTGTGGATCTTGCCTGTCAAACTAAGATTAAAGATTACGAATTGGCATTTATTTATCTCAAAGAAGGTAGAAATTTAGATAAGCTTAAAAAAAATCGCTAAAAAATTTAAAAATGGGAAATAATAAGTTTAGGAAAATAAAAGACATTGTTGGGTTTTGTAAAATAAAGGTTCCTTATTACCATGATTTACTGAATCGTTTTAAATTGAACAGTGTTTCTGACTTTGAGAAAATTCCACTTTTAACCAATAAAATTTACTGTAATAATACACCGCCAGTAAGTAATTATCTTCTTTCAAGAGAAGCCTCGGGATGTTTCGTTTTTTCCTCTGGGGGAACTACAAGCGAACCTCGGTATATTTTGCGCGATTTTGCCGATTTTGACTATCAAATTCAGGACTATGAGGGTCTCAACCTCGGGCCTAATGATACCGTGATTAATTTGTTTATGCCTGGACTCTGGGGTATATTTACCAGCGCAAATATTACCCTGATGCGCCTTGGTTGTCGAATCATTCCTTTTGGAGGCACTAATCTAA
>JAQVET010000079.1 GCA_028697615.1 Minisyncoccota bacterium | reverse complement strand
AATTTTTTAAAAAAGGAAGTAATTTTTGAATTTTGCGCTTTTATTCTTATTCCCTTAGTTATATATATATTAGTTTTTGCCATGCATTTTTATTTGCTTCCAAATTTGAACGAAACAGTACATGAAAATGGTAGACTTGTAATTCAATCAGGAGATAATTTTTTTGTGAAATTTATTAAACTTAATCTTCAAATGATGTCTATTATAAATACAGAATCTCATCCCTATCAAAGCAGTTGGTTTTCCTGGCCTCTGGGCGCAAAGACAATTTATTATTATCATCAAGAAAATGTTCATTTAGCATTGGTAGTAAATCCAATAATTTGGTGTTTTAGTTTTATATTTTTACTTTATTTTATTTTTCAGGCTTTTGCCTATGAAATTTTTCCCAAAAAGAAAACTTCTGAAAAAGAATTATTCTTTGCCCGTGTTTTTAAAATCGTTCCTTTCTATGTTTTTTCCTATCTTCCATATGCGTTTTTAACAAATAGAGCAACATTTTTGTATTATTATTTTACACCTCTTTGTTTTTCAATATTTATTTCTGTTTTATATTTTGATTTTTTAATTAAGAAAGAGTCAAAACAAAATAAAATTTTAATCTCTACTTTTATTATTTTAGTTTGTATTTTATTTTTTATCTATTTTTCTCCAATGATTTACGCTTTTCCACTAGATAAAGGGAAGGGGCTTAATAATTTCACCCTGCCCTTCTGGCGTTCATGGTGAAAGTAGGTCAAATTAACGAATTAAAAGATTAACGGATTAAAGAAACATCTATGTTTAATTATTTTATGCAAAAATTTAAAAGCGATGGGTTTGGAAGATTTTTGAGGTTTTCTTTAGTCGGCGTTATTGGGACAGGAGTAAATTATCTTTTTCTTTTTGTTTTTTATAGTCTTTTTCATTTTCATTATCTTTTAGCAGCGGCAGTTGCATTTGAATTTGGAGTAATTTCTAATTTTATTTTTAATAATAAATGGACATTTAAAGATAGAAGGAAGTCAAATGAAAATATTTTTTTGCGATTTTTTAATTTTAATTTAGTAAGTTTAGGAGGGATGGCAATTAATCTTTTAATAATTTTTATTTTAAAAGGCCATTTTAATTTTAATCTATATATTGCTAATCTTTTCGCAATTTTGTGCGCTTGGTTTTGGAATTTTTTTGTAAATAACTTTTGGACATGGAAAAAGAGTAGTGGTGAAAATAGTAGAAGTAATAAATAATATTTATACTAAACTCGTTTAGTTTGTTACTAGAGATTTTTTAATTTGCTTTTAATACTATTTTGAAAGTTTTTTTATTTAAGATTGTCTTTAATTTTAAAATCAGAGTTTATAGTTGTTGATAAAAAATTGAATGTTAAATACACAAGAAGTATATTTCTTAAAAAAAGAATAGATATCGCAAAAGGACTTTTTTCTAAAATATTCTTATAAATAATAGGATATATAATCAATGTTGGGAGTGTTGCTAAAAATAAAACAAATTTTTCTTTTTTAGAGGAAAGAATTACAAAAAGAGGAATAATCCAAATTAAAAATTGAGGAGAAAGTACTTTATTAAAAGAGACAAAAACTAAAAGAGAAGTAATATTATACCTTAAAAGTTTTTCAAATGAATTTTCTTCATTAAAATCTTCTTTTAAAAAGTAATATAATAATAAAATTAAAAATATTAATATAATAGGCGTGCTTATTTTTGATAAATTATCAGCTAAAGGTGAAGATAAATCCCAGGAACCATAAGGGTATATAGTTTTTGTTTGAAATATTTTAAGATTTGTTTTTTGTAAAAGTAAAATTAGACTTCCCCAAAAACTTTCTATATGCAGCGATCTATTTAAGTGGTATGTAAAACTATAAAAATACGATTCACTTGGACCTACTGATAAAAGAAAAAAAGGTGAAAGTATGGCTAAAATCGAAAAAACAAATGTTAAACCAAAATTAATACCTATTTTTGTGTTTTCTTTTTTTAAAAGATAAAAAAATAAAAATGGCAAAAAGATAATTGGATATAATTTTGTTAAAAAAGAACACGCAAAAGTAAAAGCTGAAAGATAATATTTTTTTGAATAAAAAAGATAGAAAGAAAGTAGAACTAAGAAAGAGGGAAATATATCATAACGTTCAATTACTAAGAGTGATATAGGAAATAATATAATTAAGAATTCTATTATAGTTTTTATACTATTTTTATTAATTTTTTTTGCAAATTCAGATATTATCCAAATAGTTAAAATAAAAATAATAATTGTTTCGAGTCCAAAAGCGAATCGATAAGATGAAAAATTTTTAGCAAAAAAATAAGGTAGGATGAAAAATATTAGAGATAGTGGTGGGTATACAACATTGAAATCTTTATATGGAATTTGACCATCAAAAATTTTTTGGGCGTAGCTAAAGTAAAGTTTCACATCTGATTCTAAATTATTATCTCCATTAAAATTTAACCAAATTAAAAAAATTAGATAAATAATAAGTATCAAAATAACTTGATGTTTTTTAAGAGAAAATTTCATCTTATTATTATTTCAAAAGTGATTTTAAAAATAAAATAATATGTTTTGTTTTTATTTTTGATTGACCCGCTTTTCTTTGACCAAAAGTATAATAAACTTCTTTTATTTTTATATCATTAGGCATAATTTTAAGGAGATCACAAAGAACTTTATATCCTGGTAGTTCAAATTTTTGAGGATATATTTCAATTGCCCA
>JAQVET010000019.1 GCA_028697615.1 Minisyncoccota bacterium | reverse complement strand
TGGTAGAATATTCATTCTGGACGTGCTAATCTTGATTGCTAAGTAAATTGTTTAAATTGCGGGGTCGTCTAATGGTAGGACATCGCGCTCTGGACGCGGTAATCTTGGTTCGAATCCAGGCCCCGCAGCACTAATCTTTTTAAACTATATTATGCTAAAAAATTCATTAAAAACAGGAATTAGTTTTGGTTTAACATCAGGAATTATTACAACACTTGGTTTAATGATAGGCTTAGGATGTGGTACAAATTCTAAAATTGCAGTTATTGGAGGTATATTGACAATAGCAATAGCAGATGCATTTTCAGATGCTTTAGGTATACACATATCTGAAGAATCGGAGGCTCAACATACGACAAAAGAGGTATGGATTTCTACTATATATACCTTTTTGTCTAAATTTATATTCGCAATGAGTTTTGTAATTCCTGTATTATTATTTCAACTTCAAACAGCAACTATTATTAGTATAATTTGGGGATTACTTTTATTATGCAGTTTTAGTTTTTATATTTCAAAAGAACAAAAGGTAAATCCATTAAAGGTTGTAGGGGAGCATTTAATTATTGCCTTGTTGGTAATAATTATTACACATTATGTTGGCGATTTAATTGCGAAGAATTTTGGTTAATAATATAGATAATTAAAATTTTTAATTTTCTTACACCAAATTATTTGTTATATTTTGACATAATAGTATTTTACTAATACAAATATGAGTATTACTTTAATAATCGTAATGATTTTAATTGGTATATTTACTGGTTTAGTAACTGGTTTAACGGGTGCGTCAGGTGTAATGGTAGTTGTACCTCTACTTACTGTTTTTTTAGATTTTCCGATTCATAAAGCCATAGGAACAAGTTTAATGGTAGATATTATGGCACCTTTATCTATATCATATATTTATTTTAAGCATGGAAATATTGATATTAAATCTGGGATATGGATAGCAGTAGGTTCAATATTCGGAGCGCAACTAGGAGCAACTTTTGCTGCTGGAACTCCCGAGTTAGGACTAAGTGGGGCTTTTGGAATTTTTATGATAATTATGGGAGTGGTTATATATAAAAAGGGGTTAAATCAGGAATCTATAGTAAAAAAGATGAAAAAGGTAGTAAAATTTGAAACCGAAAAACAAAAAATAATAACAGCTTTAATTTTAGGTATACTTATTGGTATTATGACTGGTATTTTTGGTGCAGGAGGCGGTGGAATGATACTAATAATTTTAATTTTTGTTTTAAATTTTCCTCTTCGGGTGGCAATTGGAACATCTGCTCTTATAATGGCAATAACAGCCTTATCTGGTACAATTGGTTATGCATTACATGGTAATATTCAACCAATTGCTGGTTTAATTTTGGGAATTAGTGCTGCGGGTAGCGGCGTAGTAAGTGCTCGGTTTGCTAATAAGATTAACGAGCAAATATTATCTAAAGTTGTTGGAATAATATTTATAATACTGGGGGTTATTATGAGTATTTTAAATTTGATATAATCATTTAATGTATTTATTTTTATTGTTAACTAAGAGTAATATTTACCTCTTTTATTAAAGGCATTTTTATGTTATAATTAATATTTAGAGGTTAAAAATAATATGAATAAATTTCTTGAGATTTTTCTTGAAACATTAAAAATATTTTTGATAGCCTTAGCAATTACTATTCCTGTAAGGTATTTTTTGTTTCAGCCATTTTTTGTAAGCGGCGCTTCGATGGAGCCAACGTTTTCATCCGGTGATTATCTTTTGGTTGATGAAATTTCTTATCGTTTTCGAGATCCGCAAAGAGGAGAGGTAGTTGTTTTTAAAAGACCAAATGCCGAAATCTATCTTATAAAGAGAGTTGTTGGCTTGCCTTTTGAGGAAGTCGAGATTAGTGATAATAAAATTATTATTAAAAATAAAGATTTTCCTCAAGGGTTTGTTCTTGACGAGCCTTATATTAACCAAGATAATTTTTTTAAGGGAGGTGGTAATGATCTTAAGATAGTCTTGGGAGAAAAAGAATACTTTGTTTTAGGAGACAATCGAGATCATTCTAGTGACTCAAGAGAATTTGGAGCAGTAAAACGTGATCGTTTTATTGGTAGGGTTTGGCTTTCTTTTTCCACAGAAAAGGGAATAGATTTTTTTAGTGTTCCCCAGTATAGTTATAATCAATAAAAGTTTTTTTGGGGAGTTTTTAAAATTATTATAAATTTTTTCTTTTTTATTTAATATCGTTTAAAATGACAAATAAAATCCAAAAAGTAAAAGGAATGATTGATGTTTTACCGGAGGATCAAGATATTTGGACAAGGATTTATCAGTTAGTTTTTGAACTGGCTAATTTTTATGGCTTTTCTCAAATAATTACACCTGTGATAGAGAAAGAGGAACTTTTTTTAAGATCAAGTGGCAGAGGGTCTGATATTGTTCAAAAGCAAATGTATTCATTTACCACCAAAGGAGGTGAGCGCGTAGTGCTAAGGCCAGAGTTTACCCCCTCTTTAGTAAGAGCCTATATTGAGAGTCTGCAAGTAAAACCAAAACCAGTTAAATTATATACTCAAGGGCCACTTTTTCGCTACGAAAATCCTCAAAAAGGTAGGTATAGAGAATTTAATCAATTTGATTTTGAGATTTTTGGTGATGCGAGCCCAATTGCAGATGCTCTTTTAATACAGCTTTTTTCTCAATTTCTTATAGATATAAAAATCAAAAATTTTTTTATTGAAATTAATTCTATTGGTTGTAGAAGTTGTCGAGAAAAATATAAAACTGAACTCAAGAAGTACTATCGTTATAAAATAAAATCCCTCTGTCCATCCTGTCAAAAAAGATATAAAATTAATATTTTAAGAATTTTAGATTGTAAAGAAGAAAAATGTCAAAGAATAAGGCAATTTTCACCACAAATAATAGATTTTCTATGTGATTCCTGCAAAGAACATTTTCAAAAACTTATCGATGTTTTAGATGAAATAGAAGTTTCTTATGTTATTAATCCTTATTTGGTTCGAGGACTGGATTATTATTCCGGACCAGTTTTTGAATTTAAATTAGGAGATCCTGGAGAAAAAGATAAAGATGATTTAACACTAATTGCCGGTGGGCGTTTTGATTATTTAATTTCTGAACTAGGTGGAAAAGATACTCCAGCAGTTGGTGGCGCTGGTGGAATTGAGAGGATCGTTGAAATAATAAAAAACAACAATATAAAAATTAGTCCGAATTCTACAAATAAATTTTTATCCAAACCAAAAACTTGTTTAATTCCAATAGGTGAGCTTGCTAAGATTAAAGTTTTTAAAATATTAAAAGTTTTTTATAATAAAAATATTAGAGTTTATCAAAATATTTCAGGATCTAACTTAAGTGCTGAGCTTGCCAGAGCAAATAAAATGAAAATTAAATACGCTTTGATAATTGGACAAAAAGAAGCAATGGACGAAAAAATAATATTAAGAGATATGGAAAAAGGAACCCAAAAGATTATAAATCAAAAGGAAATTTTAAAAGAAATTAAGAAATAATAAATAGTAATAATAAATTTAAAATTATGGATTGTCTTTTTTGTAGAATCGCCAATAAAAAAACAGACACCAAGCTAATTTATGAAGATAAAAATGTTAGTTGTTTTTTTGATATTAATCCAAAAGCACCTGTACATATTTTAATTGTTCCTAAAAAACATATTTCTTCGATTAATGAGATTAATTCAAGAAATGTTAATATTTTGGGAGAAATGTTTCTTGTAGCAAAAAAATTAGCAAAGAAATTTAATATATCAGAAGGATATCGTTTGGTTTTTAATATTGGTAAAAAAGCAGGTCAAGAAGTAGATCATCTCCATCTTCATTTACTGGGTGGATTTAAAAAATAAATATACATTAAGTATTATGGTTGAAAAAATTAATTTAAAAACAATTCAAGATATAGAGCACAGGTTTAACCAAGACATTGCAAATATTCAAAGTATTGAAGATCTTGAGAAAATTAAATCTAAATATCTTGGTTCCAAAGGTGAACTAAGAAAAAATTTTTTATTAATTAAATACTTGCCTCCGGAAGAAAGAAAAAAAATTGGTGAGAAATTGAATCAGGTTCGCCTGGTATTCCAAAAATACATTAATAACAAAGAAAATCAGATTAAGAAAGAAGTTATAGAAAAAGATAAGGGAATAGATGTAACTATTCCTGGAAAAAAAATAAAAATTGGTCATATTCATCCTATTTTTCGCACTATTTTTAAAATCGAAGAAATTTTTGGTAAAATGGGTTTTGAAGTTGCTGAAGGCCAGGAACTTGAAAATGAATGGTATAATTTCGATTCTTTAAATATGCCAGCAGATCATCCTGCACGAGATATTCAAGATACCTTTTGGATTAAACAAAAAAGAAATAGAGATCATAAGAAAAATTATTTAATGCGTACTCAAACTTCTGCAATGCAGGTTCGTTATATGGAAAAACATTCTCCACCCTTTAGGGTAATTGTTCCTGGTAGGACGTTTCGTTATGAGGCAACAGATGCTTCACACGAAATGCAATTTTATCAATGTGAAGGTTTTATGGTAGACAGCAATATCTCTGTTGCTAATTTTAATGCGATAATGAATCTTTTTTTTAAACATTTTTTTGCTGATTCTTCAATAGAAACAAGAATGAGGCCTGGTTATTTTCCATTTACAGAGCCAAGTTTTGAATTTGATATAAAATTGAAGGGTGAAAAAAAATGGCTTGAAACAGTGGGTGCTGGAATGATACATCCAAATGTATTTAGATCAGCAGGGCTTAATCCTCAAAAAATTCAAGGTTTTGCTTTTGGTATGGGCGTTGATAGGCTTACAATGATTAAATATAAAATTGATGACATTAGATTATTTTATCAAAATGATATTAGATTTTTAAAACAATTTTAAAATTATGTTTTTTTCATATAATTGGCTTCAATCTTTTTTTAAACAGAAACTACCAAAACCAGAAAAATTAGTAGAGATTTTAGAAATGCATTTATTTGAGATCGAGGATTTAAAAAAGAAAAACAATGATTGGGTTTTTGATATTGATGTTTTAACAAATAGATTATGTGATTGCGGTGGACATATAGGAATGGCACGGGAGATAGGAGCGATTCTTAAGATAAAATATAATATTAAAAATATTACAGTAGTGAGGGAGAAAAATTTAGATACAAAAGATTTTCTTGAAATAGAGGTTCAGGATAAAGATCTTTGCCCGCGATACAGTGCTACTATAATAATGGGAGTAAAAGTTAAAGATTCTCCTTTGTGGATGCAAGAAAGATTAATTTCTTGTGGCCTTCAACCGATCAATAATATTGTTGATGCAACAAATTATATAATGCTTGAAACTGGTCAACCACTCCATGCTTTTGATTTTGATAAGATATCCTCAGATATAAAAAATAAAAATAAGAAAAAGATAATTGTAAGATGTGCTAGAGACGGCGAAAAAATTATAACGCTTGAAGGAAAAAAATATGATTTATCAAAAGATATTTTACTTATTGCTGATAGTGATGGCCCACTTGCTCTTGCTGGAATTAAGGGTGGCAAAAAAGCGGAGATTACAAATGATACTGTAAATATTATTTTGGAATCAGCCAATTTTAAAAATTCTTCTATATATAAAACGTCTAAAAAATTAGATTTAAAGACAGATGCATCATTAAGGTTTTCTGCTGGGTTTGATCCCAATATGACTGAGTTTGCTATAAATAGACTAGTAGGTTTAATACAAGAGGTTGCGGGTGGTAAGGTTGCCAAAAATTTGATTGATTTTTATCCACAAAAATTATTCCCTAAAAATATTAAAATAAACTTAGATTATATTCAAAGTTTACTTGGGGTAAAAATTTCTCAAAAAGAAGTTATTAATATTTTAAAATCTTTGGATTTTAAAATTAAAGATAGTAAATCAAAAATTTTGAACATCGAGGTTCCTACATTTCGCCAAGATATTTCAATAGAAGAAGATATTATCGAGGAGATAGGGAGAATTTATGGCTATACAAATATTACCCCCTCACTTCCAAAAGTTAAAATTAATCTTCCAATTCAAAATCAACAATTTATTTATCAAAAAGAAAGTAGGAAATTTTTTAAAGAATTTAAATTTTTGGAAGTATTAAATTATTCATTTTTAAAAGAAGGATGGGAGACATTTTTCTCAAAAGAAAATCTTATTGAGATGGAAAAACCTCTTAGTGCTAATACAAGATATTTAAGACCATCCTTAATTCCCAATCTTGTTGAGAATATTATTTATAATCAAAGATATCAAAAGGATTTGAGTTTTTTTGAAATAGGAAGGATATTCTATAAAAAAGGGCAGAATTTGATAGAGAGCATTTATATCGGTGGCGCAACTACAGGTGCAAATATTTTTTTTGAACTTAAAGGAATACTTGAATTATTTTTCAAAAATTTCGGGATTTCTAAATTTTCATTCGAGCCGTTAAATAAAAATTCTGAGTTTTTTGGAAAAAGTTTTTTAAATTTAAAAAGATCATCAGAAATAAGAATAAAAAATTTAACAATTGGTCTTTTGGGTGAGTTAAATCAAAAAATTTATTTTGATAATGGTTTAAAAGATCCGGTTTATGTTTTTGAAATTAATTTTGATGAATTTGCAAAATTTATTTTTCCTAAAATAAAATATCAACCACTTCCAAAATATCCAGAAGTGTCGCGAGATATCTCAATAATTTGTCACAAAGATACTCCAGCTGGCAAAATAATTAAAATAATAAATAATGCTGGTAAAAAATTAATAAAAGATATCCAACTTTTCGATATTTATGAAAAAGATAATAAAAAAACACTCTCATTTCATATTATTTATCAATCAAAAAAACGTTCTTTAAGTTCTGAAGATGTTGCTTTAATAGAAAAAGATATTATTAAAGCAATCGAAAAATACCAGGATTTTCAAGTAAAAAGAATTTTCGATTAAAAGGATTAAAGAATTAACAACTCGAATAATCTGAACATTTCAAACAATTTATTGGCGTAAATCTGGCGTTTTTGTAGCGTTAAATATAATTTCTATATATGGGTAATTTTAGCGGTTTTTTTGTGGCGTTAATTTGTTTCTATATTGTTTTTACATCTTGATTTTTATTGAAAATTACTTTATGATAGATAATCAAAATAATTATTATAAGAGAATTTAGATAATAAAAATTAATATTGATTTTTATTGAAAATTTAAAAATATGAAAATTATTCAAGATAAAAGTAAATGTATTAATTGCGGAAGTTGCGTTGCTGTTTGTCCAGAATATTTTGAAATGGAAAACGGTGATGTGAAGTTAAAAAATTCTAAAAAGGAAGGTGAATTATTAAAAGTTGAAATTGAAAAAGAAATTGGCTCAGTTAAAGAGGCAATTGAAATATGTCCTGTCCAGGCATTAAAACTAAAAAAATAATTTTAATATATGCTGTCTTTTACTGCTAAAGTTAGAGATAAATCTATAAAAGCTAAAAATCTTTTAAAAAATGGGTATTTACCAGCTGTAGTTTATGGTAGAGAGGTTAAAAATATTCCTCTTATTTTAAATTATAAAGAATTTGAAAATTTTTTTCATAAAATTACTGAAAGTACAATATTTAATCTTAAAATAGAAAAAGATGATAAAATTGAAGAGTACCCTGTAATTATCAGAGATATTCAATATAATCCAGTTACGGATGAATTCATTCATATTGATTTTTTTCAACTTCCAATGGATAGAGAAATAACAATTAATGTGCCCCTTGTTTTTATTGGCCAGTCACCAGCAGAAAAAAATGAAGGGGCAGTTATTGTTAAAAACCTTCACGAAATTGAAATTCGAACCTTACCTAAATATCTTATTGGAGAATTAAAGGTTGATTTGTCTTCTATTAAAAAAATAGGAGATGAAATAAAAATTAGAGATCTTAATCTCCCGGCAGAAATTAAAGTAGAAAATTTTGACGAAATAATAGCAATTGCCGCGGAGCCAGAAAAAGAAGAAATAGTAGAAGAAGTTGCTCTAGAAGAAGAAATTGAAAAAGTAAAAGTTGTAAAAGAAAAAGAAGAGGAGGAGGAAATGAAAGAGACGGCAAATAAAGAAAATAAATAAATTAAAAATGGAAAATAAAAATTATGCCCGCAAGGAGAAATTTTATTGTTGGCATCGATCTTGGTTCGAGTAATACCAAAGGAGTAGTAGGAGAGGTTTTATCTAACCTTCCTCTTCAAATAGTCGCGTCTTCTTTAATACCTGCTAGTGGAATTAGAAAAGGCCTTGTTGTTGATTTTGATGAAGCTACAGATTCTGTTTTAAAAGTTATAGAAGATTTGGAACAAAAAATCGGTAGTTCAATAAAGGAAGTTATAGTGGGAATAAATGGCTCCCATATTCAATCGCTTGAAACTAGAGGTGTTGTAGCGGTTTCAAGAGCTGATGGAGAGGTTTCTCGTCAAGATGTAGAAAGAGTTTTAGAAGCAGCCAGAACAATTTCATTACCTCAAAATAAAGAGATTATTCATCTTATTCCTAAGAGTTATATTCTTGATCAAGAAAGAGATATTAAAAATCCTATTGGTATGCATGGAATTCGATTAGAAGTAGAGGCGCTGGCAATTTTAGGATCAAGTCCCTATATTAAAAATAGTGAAAAAATTTTTGATATGATGGGAGTAAATGTTGAGGGTATTAATTTTTCAACATTATCTGGTTGTGAAGCCGCAATAAGTAAAAGACAAAAAGAGCTTGGGATATTGGGTATTGATATTGGGGGAAACACTACTGGAATTTGTGTTTTTGAAGATGGAAATTTAATACATACAAAAGTTCTGCCTATAGGTGCGATGCATATTACAAACGATATTGCAATTGCTTTTCAGCTTCCTATCGATAGTGCTGAGAAATTAAAATTAAAATACGGTCTTGCTCTTAATGAAAAAACAAATAAAAACAATATATTTAAAGAAAAAATTGATTTGGCTGATATAGGTGGTGATGAGGGTAGAATAATTCAAAGAAAAGAATTAATTGAGGTAATAGAAGCAAGGCTTCAAGAAATTTTTGAGTTTGTAAATAAAGAATTAAAAAGTATAAATAGAGAAAGGTTACTGCCCGCAGGAGTGACAATTTTTGGCGGAGGAGCAAAAATGTCAGGAATTGATGAATTTGCTAAAGAATATTTAAAGCTTCCATCGCAAATTGGTTATCCAAGAAACATAGAAGGAATTGTTGAAAAAATTGACGACCCTTCTTTTACTACAGTAATTGGACTATTAATTTCAAACTTTGAAGAAGAACATTTTTCCATTAATAAACAAAGGACAACTACTAAGGTGTCAGGAACATTTTCTCGTATAAAGAAATGGTTTGAAGAATTAATGCCATAATTTTTACTTGATTTTTAATAAATTAAAGGTTATAAATTTGAAATTTAATTTAAATAAAATATGCCACGTGTTAAGCCCGATATTAAATCTTTCGTCAAAATTAAAGTAATTGGTCTTGGGGGAAGCGGCTCTAATGCTGTTTCTTATATGGCAAAAAAAAGAATTGAAGGAGTGGAATTTATTGCTGCAAATACTGATGCCCAGGCCCTTCATTTTGCAAAAGCAACAGAAAAAATTCTTCTTGGAGAAAATATTACTCATGGTTTGGGTACCGGAATGGACATTGAACTTGGCAGGAAGGCTGCCCAGGATTCCAAAGAAAAAATTAAAGAGGTTATTAAAGATGCCGATATGCTTTTTATTAGTTGTGGACTGGGAGGTGGAACCGGGACTTCAAGTGCCCCGGTTGTTGCTGAGATTGCAAGAGATCTTGGTATTTTAACTATTGCTGTTGTAACAAAACCATTTGCTTTTGAAGGTGAGCAAAAAAGAAAAATTGCTGAAAAAGGACTTAAGGAACTTAAAGAAAAAGTAGATTCTATAATTCCTATACCAAATGATAGGCTTTTATCAATTATTAATGAAAAAACAACCGCACTGAATGCTTTTTCTATTGTTGATGATGTATTGTGTCAAGCAGTTCAGGCTATCTCTGATTTAATTGTTAAACCAGGCACAATCAATGTTGATTTTGCTGATATCAATTCTATTATGAAAAATTCTGGTTTAGCACTTATGGGTATGGGAAGAGCACGAGGAGAAAATAGGGCAGAAGCAGCAACTAACCAGGCAATAAATTCTCCTCTTCTGGAAATATCAATTGATGGAGCTCGGGGCGTGCTATTTAACATTTCAGGAGGTGATGATTTAACAATGAAAGAAATTGAAATAATTGCTAAAATTATTACAAAAAATGTTGACAGAGAAGCAAAAATTATTTTTGGTACTGTTTTTGACGATACATTGAGAAAAAATGAAGTTAAGGTTACAGTAATTGCTACAAAATTTGATCAAGAATTTATTAAAAAAGATAATCAACCAACTCTTTTAGAACAAAAATTAACATTAGAAGAAAAAGAAACAATAACACCTCCTGAATTAGAAGAAAAACAAGATATTGGCGAAGAAGATGAAAAAGAATGGGAAATTCCTGCCTTTCTGCGAAAAAGAGAAAAAAACAAAAAATAAGAAGAGTTTTTTGTAGTAAAATATTGTTTTATATTGCCCCGATATTTTTTTGGGGCTTTTTAATTGAAAAAGAATTTAAAAGAGGATATAATAAATTCTATGTTGCCTTTATACGATGAAAATCAAGAGAAAGGTGGGGTGCCATTTATAACTATTTTATTAATTATAGTTAATACTGTTGTCTTCTTTTTTACGCTTGGCAATATTGAATATTTTGTAGACAATTATGGCCTTCTACCCGAAAATATTTTAAGCGGTCAAAAATTTGATACACTTCTTTTTGCTATGTTTTTACATGGTGGATTTGGTCATCTAATTTCTAATATGTGGTTTTTATGGATTTTCGGCGATAATCTTGAAAGAAGATTGGGTTGGTTTAGATTTTTGATTTTTTATTTGATTTGCGGTCTTTTTTCAGGTTTGACTTACTGTTTACTTTCATCAGATCCCAATATACCAGTAGTAGGAGCATCGGGTGCTATTTCTGGAATTTTAGGAGGTTATTTAATATTGTTTCCTAAAAATAAAATTCATACTTTAGTGCCAGGTTTTTTTATATTCTACACTGTAGCAATTCCCAGTTTTATTTTTTTAGTGATATGGTTTATAATTCAATTTCTAACTTTTGATCCACAAATAGCAACGACCGCTCATATTTCTGGATTTATTATTGGATTTTTTACAGTAAAATTATTTGATAGAAAATAAATATATGAAAATTAGATTAAATATGAATAATGTTATTAAGGTGTTGATTAATGGCAATATTACAATTACTGCTGCCTGGGGATTTATCAATCCATTTTTTGCTGTTTTTGTATGTGATAAAATAATAGATGGATCACTGATAGTTGTTGGTATAGGTTCAACACTTTATTGGATCGTTAAATCAATCCTGCAGATGCCTATTGCTATGGTAATGGATAAATTTCCATCAGAAGATGTTGATTCTTTTGCTTTAGTTTTTGGATCTTTTTTAATTTCAATTGTTCCTTTTTGCTTTCTTTTCTCAACAAAAGCATTTCATATTTACATACTGCAAGTAGTTTTAGCCATAGGAGATGCTTTAAGGGTGCCATCCTGGAATGCTATTTTTACAAGACATATTGATACTGGAAAAGAGGGAACAGAGTGGGGAGTAAATAGTACTGGTGCTGGTTTTGCCGTGGCGATTACATCTTTTATAGGTAGCTATATAGCAGAAAAAATTGGATTTCAAGGAGTTTTTATTTTTGGAGGTATTATAAGTATTTTGGGAAGTATATTTTTTATAAAATTATTTAATCATTTAAGAAATATGCCAGGTGGTAAAAAAACATTTAGAGAATTCGTTGATTATTTAAAAGATGGAATAATAGGGAGATAATATTAATAAAAGTTAAACTGGGTATTTAAAATTACTGATTTATTTTATATAAATTTGGGC
>JAQVET010000018.1 GCA_028697615.1 Minisyncoccota bacterium | reverse complement strand
TATATTTTTGGATTATTTTTTGAAAATTATCCAACCATATAGGCAAATTAGTTGATACTTCTTGAATTTGATTTACAAACGGAGGAATAGAAAACCAAAAAATAAAAACAAAAAATAATAATATTAATAAATATACTAAAATAGTTGCCAAAATCCTAGGAATCTTTTTTCGTTCTAAAAAATTTATTAAAGGAGAGACAGCAGAACTTATAATAAATGCCAAAATTATATAAACAAAAACTCCTCTTATATAATAAAGAATAGCAAAGGCGAAAAAAGTAAGAATAATTTTTACTATAGTTGATACTTTTATTTCAAAAGTATTCATAATAATTTATAATTTTTGATTTATTTCAATATCAATTTTTTTGTTTTTTGGCAAAATTACTGATAAATTTAACTTACTATTTTGGAAAATAAAATTAGCTACATCTTGAATATCTTTTTTGGTTACCTTTTGAATCATAGCAATTTTTTGCTCTGGAGATAAAATTTGATTTTCTAATATTTCCTGGAAACCATAAAATAAAGCAATATCATCGGATTGTTCAAGTTCAATTGATGTTCTGCCTTTTATATTTTCTTTTGCCATAGAAACTTCAAAATCTTCTGGACCAAAAAGTTTCATATTTTTATACTCATTTAAAATAATATCAACCGCTTTACTGGTATTTTGATAATCGACACCGATGTTTGTAGTTAAATATCCAGTATCTGGATTTGTTTCAACCAATGTTTTTACATAATAAGCCAAGCCATTCTTTTCTCTAATTTCTTGAAAGAGACGAGATGACATATATCCTCCAAGAATTGTTCCAAGAAGATTTAGGGCATATTTTCTTTTATCAAAAATATTAAAAGCACGTACCCCCACTGAAAGATGAACTTGTTTAACATCTTTTTTCAAAAAATATTTTTTAGGAGATTTTTGTTTTTCAATAACTTGTTGATTTTTGGGAATAATTTTATTAGGAATATTAGAAAAATATTTTTCAACCAAATTTACTACTTCATCTTCTTTAAAATTGCCAGCGATAGAAATAACAGTATTTTTAGCGCTATAAAATTTTTTAACAAATTTCTTAAGATCTTCATCAGAAATTGATAATACACTTTTTCTTGTACCAATTACACTCCATCCGGCTGGTTGATTTCCATAAAGGGTTGTCTCAAATAAATCATATATTAATGACGTAGGCGTATCTTCATATAATTTTATCTCCTCAAGAATAACTCCTTTTTCTTTTTGCAATTCTTTACTATTAAATAAAGAATTTAAATAAATATCCGAAAGAATATCTAATGATTTATCAATATATTCTTTTCTTGATTTAATATAGTAGCAAGTAAGATCCTTAGATGTAAAACCATTAAAAACAGCACCTATTTGATCGAGTTCTTTACTAAGTAAATAAGCGCTTGGTCTTTTTTTTGTTCCCTTAAAAAACATATGTTCCAGAAAATGAGAAATACCTCTTTTTGTAGATGATTCATATTTAGAACCAACACGAACTAAAACATAAACAGTAACACTCGTTGTATTTTTAAGAGGAGATAAAACTAATCTAAGATTATTTGGTAAAACTATTTTTTTAAACATATTATCTTATTATTTTAAAAGTTTATTTATTTCTTCATTTACTTCATTAATATTAATCCGTTTTTGCTCCATTGTATCCCTATCTCTAATTGTTACAGTATTATCTTTTAGTGTCTCAAAATCACAAGTTATAGCATAAGGGGTTCCTATTTCATCCTGTCTTCGATAACGTCTTCCAATTGTTCCTACTTCATCATATATTACCATAAAATTCAATTTAAGTTTTTGATAAATCTCCTTTGCGATTTTTGTTAATCCTGGCTTATTTTTAACTAATGGTAAAATAGCCACCTTAAAAGGAGATATTTTTTTATCCAATTTTAATAAAATTTCAACATCTTTGCTAGATTTTGTTGTTTTTGTTCTTCCTCCTTTTATTTCTTGGTATGCAGCACATAAAAAAGCAAATAAAGATCTTTCTACACCAACAGATGTTTCAATGACATATGGAAAATATTTTTCCCTTGTTTTCTGATCAAAATACATTAAATCTTGACGAGAATGTTTAGAATGATTAGAAAGATCCCAATCACCCCTATTATGAATTCCTTCTATTTCTTTCCATCCAAAAGGAAATTTATATTCAATATCTACTTGTCTTTTAGCATAATGTGCTCTTTCACTTGAATCTACTTCTTTGAATCTTATTTCATCTTTTTTAATACCAAGGCTATAATACCATTTTATTCTTTCATCTCTCCAAAAATCAAAAAAATTATCAGCATTTTTTGGATGACAAAACCATTGCATTTCCATTTGTTCAAATTCTCTAGTTCTGAATATGAAATCTTTTGGATTGATTTCATTCCGAAATGCCTTACCTATTTGTGCTATTCCAAAAGGAATTTTCATTCTCATTGAACTTAAAACATTATTAAAATTTACATAAATTCCTTGGCATGTTTCTGCTCTTAAATAAGTAAGAGTGCTTTTATCTTCTACAGGTCCAACAAATGTTTTCATCATTAAGTTGAATTTTCTTGACTTAGTTATCTCTCCCCCACATTCTGGACACTTTAAATCTTTAACTTCATCCCCACGAAATCTTTTATGACAATTTTTACATTCAACAAGTTCATCTGCAAAACCAGCAGTTAAATGGCCCGATGCTTCCCAAATTTTGGGTGACATTAAAATTGCTGCATCGATTCCAACTATATTTTCATGAAATTTTATCATCTCATCCCACCAAAGTCTTTTAATATTATTTTTCATTTCTACACCCAAAGGTCCAAAATCATAAACCCCACCAAAACCACCATAAATTTCCGAGGATGGAAAAATAAACCCTCGTCTTTTACATAAAGAAAAAATTTTATCTAATGTAACCATAATACAAAATAAAATAATTTTGATTTAATTTTTAATTTAGTAATTATTTAATTGTGCCATCTCCTTCATAAAGAGGGTCGTCAACTAATGTACTATCCCTACCATCGCTTTCTGAGGATACTTCCATTTCACAAAAAGAATCTCGAGCAGTAAGTTTGGCTTTTCCTATAAGATTAATAGTTTTTCCTATTTGGGTTTTGGGAGGAATAACCTCAATTAAAAATGCGTAAACTTTTGATGGTTTGGTAAATCCAGTTCCAGACTCAATATTATTAATTGAAAGAGTAACTACTTTTCTATTTTTATCAAAAGAAAAATTAGCATCCTTAGGAAAAATTTGACCTACAAATTGAACACTATCTGGTAGAGTACTTTCTATTTTTATATTTTTAATATCATTGGTGGAGTTTTTTATTTCCCAAACAACTAAAAATTTTGTTGACTTATCAGCTTCAATAGGAAGTGGTCCTCCGGTAGAAAGATTCATATTTTTAAATTTATCTGGAATATTATAAAATACCATTTGAGAAAGATCTACTTTTGTCGCTACTCTTGTTTGATACTCTTTGATTAAATCACCGACAGTTAGTTTTTCAGAAATGACTAAATTTTTATCAAAGTCTCCACTAAGCTGTAAATTATCCTTTACTTTTACTGAAAAACTTACTCTTCCTTTTCCATATGGTCCGATAAAGGCAAGTTCTGGGAGGGTATTTGAATCCCAAACTAACTTTCCATTTAAAATTTTTGCACCAGGAGCTGAAAGAGTAGACATATCTAGAACCTTTCCATTTAATTCAAATTCAATTTTTAAATCTTTGTAAATCGCTTCTTTTTTATTTTGATATAGAACTTCATAAATTAGAAGATCACCTGGTTTCGCAATATAATTTGGATCCCCATTAATTTTTCTTGAAACCTCAATTTCGCTTTTTGTTAATTTAATAACCTTCTGTAACCGAGCTAAAGTAATAAATCCTATTTGAGGATCTTCTCTACCAATTTCAGCTTCAATAACTTTTTCTTCGTCAATATTGCCGTTAAATACTCCGGATATTTTAACGCTTCCTCCTTCTTCATTATTTAATGATCCCAGCGACCAAATATTTGTTTTTTCGATTGGCTCCGGGATTGATTGTAGAAAATCGAATCCAGACGGCCATTTTACTTTAAGTATTAAATTATCTAGTATAATATCAGAAATAGAAGAATAGGAAAATTCAATATCAACATTTTTACCAGGCACTATATAAGAAGGAATTAAAATATTAAATAAAAGTGGATTATCGCGCACAGCTAAAGAAAAACTAGTTTTGTCGTCGTAGCGAATATTAATATCTTTGGGATAATAATAAATAGTAGCTCGAGCTTCTTTTTTTTCATCTTTGTATCCAAAAATTTTTGCTTTAAAACTTATACTTTTTTCAGAACCACCCATAATTTCTTTTATGGTCTTTTTTTCATAAGAAAAATTCTTTTTGATTTCCTCTTTATTTTTGCTATCATTTAAATTTTTATTATCATTTTGATTTAATAGATTATTATTTTTCTCTTCTTCTATTTTAATGGCACCCTTAGGCCAATAAAAAGTCAATTCAATATTTTTAATTGGTATTTGGCTATTATTTTTAATTTTTACTATAAAATCAACCGTCTGGCCATTTTCTACTTCATCGGGAGCAATAATTGAAAGAGTTACATCTTCTTTTGAAAAAACATTTTTTTCAAAAAAGAAAAAATAAAAAACACCAAGACCAACAATAATTAAAATTAAAAAAATATAAAATAAATGAACTTTTGAAATGTGAATTGACATAAATTTAATCTATTATTTTATTAAGATATTTTATTAAGAAAATCATCTAATTCTTTAGGTGATGAAAATCTTAGTATTAAAGAAATACCATTTTTTCTTTTTTGAATACTGGGCGAATATGTTTTTAAAATATTTTTTACTTTAGGTATTATCTTTTGAGATAAATTATCCGAAAAGATTTGATTATTATTAATTTTTTTGTTTTTAACACTCTTCTCAACCTCTCTTACACTCATTTTATCTTTTAAAATTTTCTGAAAAATTTTTTCTTGCAGGTCTGGATCTTTTTCTGAAACTAAAATCCTTGCATGACCTTCTGTAATTTCTTTTTTCCTTATACTTTCTTTAATATTTTGAGGTAGATTTAATAATCTCATTGTATTAGCTATACTTTCTCTACTTATCCCAATTATTTTTGATATTTCTTCTTGAGTTAAACCAAAATCTTTATTTAATTTTTTAAATGCTTCTGCTTTTTCTATAGGATTTAAATCTTCTCTTTGAATATTTTCTACCAATGAAATAGGGAGCTCATCTTCTTTTTTAATATCTTGAATAATTACAGGCAGTTCTTTAAGCCCAATCATTTTTGCTGCTAAGTATCTCCTCTCACCGGCTATAATTTGATAGTCAGCGCCCAAACCCTTACTTGATTCTTTTTCAATTCTTCTTACTATTAATGGTTGCAAAATACCATATTTTTCAATTGAACGTGCAAGTTCACTTAAAGATTTATCAGAAAAACTCTTCCTTGGTTGAAGAAGGTTTGGTTTTATCTTTTCTATTTCAATCCAAAATATATTTTCTTTTCTGTTTTTTAATTCTTTATTTTCTTTTCTTTTTGGTATTAATGATTCTATTCCTCTTGGCATATTAATATATTTTAAAATTTATTATTTCCTCGGCAAGCATTTCATATGCTCTTGCCCCTTTGGAACCAGGGTCGTATTGCAAAATTGTTTTCCCATATTGAGGGGCTTCGGCTAATTTTACATTGCGAGGAATAATAGTATTTAAAATTGTCACTGGCAGGCTATCTCGCATTTCTTTAACGATTTGACGAGATAATCTATTTCTTTTATCATACATTGTTAAAAGACCAAAAATTAAATTAAAATTTTTATCTAAATTTTTTTTAAGAATATTAAATATGGATAAAATATCTGAAAGAGCAAATTTAGAAAAAAATTCACATTGAATGGGAATAATAACTTCCTGGGCTGCTACCAATCCATTTAAGGTTAAAATGGCAAGTGATGGAGGTGAATCTATTAAAATAAAATCGTAATAATTTTTTACAGAAAATAATTTATTCTTAAGGACATCTTCACGTTTATCTTTTTGTAAAAATTCAACATTTATGCCAGCAAGATCTTGGTGTGATGGTAAAATATCAAAATTAAAAAGGCTTGTTTTATGAATTACATCTTCTACATTCACCTCATCAGAAAGAACATTGTATAAAGAAAATGTTAAATTATTTGGATCAAAACCTAGCGAAATAGTCGCATTTGCCTGAGGATCTAAATCAATTAAAAGAACCTTTTTGCCAAATTTTGCTAAAAAAGCACCAAGATTCACTGCAGTTGTAGTTTTCCCACTCCCTCCTTTCTCATTAGCAATTGCGATAATTCTTGACATAAAATTTAAATTAAAAATTTTTATTTACTTAATAATAACCTAAAATAAAATAAAAATCAATTATTCTTTAAATATTTATTTTTTTGAACTTGATAAATTAAAATATTATATATATAATATTTTAATTATTAAATTATCAATATTATGGAAGAAAAATTTTTAATAAAAGGGGGGAAAAAATTAAAAGGAGAGATAGAAATAAGTGGTTGTAAAAATGCTGCTACTCCGATTTTAGCTGCTACACTTCTTACAGAAGAAGATTGTATTATAGATAATCTCCCTTTAATTGAAGATATTTTTTCAATGATCGAAATACTCCAAAATTTAGGAGCGAAAATTGAATGGCAAAATAAAAAAAGAATTAAGGTTAATACTAAAAATATAAATCTCAAAAATATAAACAAAAAAACTATTCAAAAATTAAGATCATCAATTTTAATTTTAGGTCCTCTTCTTGCTCGTTTTGGTAAAATAGAATTGCCCCAGCCAGGAGGATGTATAATTGGATCAAGACCAATTGATGCACATATTAGAGGGCTTGAAGAGATAGGTGTAAAAAGCCAACAAAATAAAGATTATTATTCTTTTCAAATTAAAGAAATTAAAAATAATAAAATTACCCTACCTGAATTTTCTGTTACCGCAACGGAAAATATTCTTTTATTTTCAAGTATTCTTAAACAAACTACTACATTAAAAATTGCTGCCATCGAACCACATGTTCAAGATTTAGCTTTGGTTTTAAATAAAATGGGAGCACAAATTAATTTGCTCCCGGATCACACATTTCAAATAAAAGGAAAAGAAAAACTTTCTGGTTTTTATCATTCAATTATTTCTGATCCAGTAGAAGCAGGAACCTATCTTATTTTAGCAGGTGCAACAGGGGGCGAAATAAAAGTTAAAAAAATTAATCCAGAACATCTTGCTATAGTAATTGAAAAATTACAAGAATTTGGAATAAAAATCATCGAGAAAAAAAATGAGATAATAGCAATAGGTCCTAAAAAACTAAAAAGTGTTTCAAAAATACAAACGCTTCCATATCCAGGACTTCCTACAGATCTTCAATGTGCTTTTGGAGCCCTGGCAACACAATCTCCTGGAGCAACACTAATACATGATCCAATGTACGAAGGAAGATTAAAATATTTAGAAGAAATTAATAGAATGGGCGGAAATATTATTTTTTGCGATCCGCATAGAGCAATTATTACAGGTCCAACACATCTTTTTGGAAGAGATATTAAAAATTACGACCTAAGAGGAGGAACCGCATTAATTATCGCTGCTCTTATTGCTCAGGGAGAAAGCACTATTGATAATATTTACCAAATTGATAGAGGTTATGAAAAAATCGAAACGAAATTAAGAAAAATTGGAGCGAATATTAAAAGAATAAAAATTTAATTTTAAATTTCGCTCCAAGATAAAATTAAACTTCCCGGACCAACATGACAACCAATAACATTATTAATAAAATTCTCAAAAACAATTTCAACTCCTAATGTTTTATTAAGTAAACTTCTTAATATATTAACATCTTCAATATTATCAGTGTGAGAAATAGCAACTTTTATTTTTTTACCACTTGATCTAATTTTATTTGTTTTTTTATCAAAATATTTAAAAATGGCTTCGGGAATATTTCTTGCCTGTGTTTTTAGCGCAATTGCCTTTACTTCGCCATCTTTTAATCCGATAACTGGTCTAAAATTTATTTTTAACATTTGTCTAATTAAAGAAGCAAGGGTATGATTTAATCTACCACCAGCTTCAAGCCATTTTGGATCTTCAACCATTCCTATTAAATAAATTTTTGAAAAATCTTCATTAAGTTTATCTTTTATATCTTTTAATGAATTTCCTTCTCTTATTAATTCAGCGGCCCGCAAACATAAAAGCCCCTCAGCGCCTGAAGTGGCAAAGCTATCAAAAACAAAAATTTTTTGTTGATCGCTATCTTCAGGAAACATACTTTTTGCCTGAAGTGCAGAATTATAACCACCAGATAATTTAGATGAAAGAGTAATACAAAAAATCTCATTATCTTTTTTGAGTTCTTGCTCAAAAATATTTTTAAAAACCCATGGGGATGGTTGTGAAGTTTTAGGAAATGTTTTCGATTTTCTCATTTTCTCATAAATATTTTTTCCATTAACTTCGTCTTTCTCTGCCCAATCAACAATATACTCTACAATAATCATTTTATTTTCCTCAATAATCTGTTGAGTGAGATCACAAGTATCACCTATAACTAAAGAAATATTTTTCATAAAACAATTTTATATCAAATTTTTAAAACCTTTAAGTAATATTTAATTTTAATAAAATAATCGATAAAATAATATACCAAAATATTCATGAAAGGCGAGATTAGATTTTTTAAGATTTTTTGGATCAGGTAAAAAATCTAAAATACTTAAATGTCCTTGATATTGAAAATCACAAGGATAAGCAATTGGATCAAAGCCTTGTTTTTTAAAAATATCCATCGATCTTGGTATGTGATATGCCGATGTTAAAAGTATAAATTTATCATCACCAAGTATCTCTTTTAAATTTTTAGCACTTTCGTATGTGTTTTTAGATTGTGTCTCTAATATAATATCTTCTTCTTCGATGCCAAAGTCTCTCATTAATTTTGAGACAAAAATACCTTCTTTATCTAAAGATAGTCCTAATGGATCACTTCCAGATATAATAATCTTCATCTGGCTGTTGCGAGAGAGATAAATTAAAGTAGCTTCAACTCCCCTTTTTAATGTTGAATTTGAAAGAGCACTAGATATTGGTAGATCCTCGCTAACAAGTCCACCCAAAAGTAAAACTAACTTATCTGTTGAATCGATCATATTTTTATCGGGAATTTTATATTGATTTTCCAATGGTAAAATAAGGATATCTGAAAATGGAGTTATAGAAAAGATATATAAAAAAATAATACCAATAGTAATTAATATCTTTGCTATTTTTTTCTTTTTTAAAAAAAGAAAAATTAATCCCAATAAAATCAATAAAAAAGTAAAAACACTCGGCAATATAAAACTTTGAATCAATTTAAAAAATAACATAAATAAAATAGACAAACCTGCTTTTTAAATTTTTATAAAGCAGGTTTGTTATAAAAATTATTTTCCATAAAAATAAAAAATAACGAAAAATAAATTTTAATATTATTTTTTATCAACTAGATTTCCAATCCATGGCAATTTAACTTTCTCATTAGCGAATGCTTTAAGCATCAAATAAAGCCAAATAAGAATAATAACTACCCATAAAATTCCATTTAAAACATTTCCTATAAAACCAGAAATTTGGGATATAATAATAACCAAAACAGTCGCAATTAAAAAAGTAACTATTGACTGTTTAGCATGAAATTTTACAAAATCACTCTTTGTTTCTAAACTATAAAAGATAATTCCCGAAACCCACCATAAAAGATAACACAATGCACCTTCAATATTTTCAGGCAAGCCAAAAAAAGTATTATTTTTTTTAGTTTCTTTTATTTCTTTTTCTTGTTCTTCAGACATATAGATTAATTAAATTTATTTAAGACCTTTAGCCATCTTCTAAATATTAAAATAAAAATAAAATAAAATCAAGTATTAATTAAATTGATCTTTCATTTTATAAAGATATATATGATATTTTTTATCTATTTCACTCGGTTTTAGACCTGGTATTTTCCAATAATAAGAAACAATCCTCGCACTTGGCTTTAATTCTTTTTTAAATTTTTCTGAAAGTTTTCGATTGGTAGGTTCAAAAAGAAAAAGTGCTACTACATCAGCATCTGAAATTGAAAATTTAAAAAAATTTCCATGTTTTATTTTGATTTTATCTGAAAGATTATTGAGTTTTACATTAATTTTAGCCCAGGTATATCTTAAAGGAGAAATCTCAATACCAATGCCTCGCGCTCCGAATTTTTTAGCTCCTAAAATTAAAAACCGGCCATCTCCGCAACCTAAATCATATAAAATTTCTTTCTTTTTTAAATCAGCCATTTCAAGCATTTTCATTGCAATTTTTTGGGGCGTGGGATCATATCCTGCTCCAAAAATTTGAGTCCAATACTTCAAAATTAAGAATATAAAAAAGACTACAATTAGGATTGATAATGTATTCATTTTAACAACTAATTAATAAATAAAGATAAAGCACGAAAGAATATAAGAATGTCAATTTTAGCGTAATTTTGGCGGTTTTTGTAATGTAATTACTTCTATATATCGTATCAAATCTCTTACTTATAAAAAATTATTGACATCCTCCATTTGACGATGTAGAATCACTACTCAACTTTGTTTGACATTCACTAGGTTCTTTATTAAAAGTAGAGCATATAGCCTCTTTATATGATTCAGAATCCCTTTCTCCTTGATATTCCTGACCATTAATAATTAATGTTGGTGAACCAGCAACCTGATATTTTTCTACTAATTTTTCATCTTCTTTTAATAAATTAAGACCATCATCTCCATAGGCACATTTTTCAATAACACTGGTTTTTATACCTAATTTATCTGCCACTTGTTTCCAACATTTATCAAGGGCACTGCTATCGCTGGTATTTGCTGTACAGTTTTTATTAAATTCTACTACATAATTCCAAAAAATATCATTGCCATATTTATCTATAATACAAATTTGTCTTAAATCTTCTTTGGCTTCTTCGATGCCATGAAGAGAATCAATTGACTCGAGATTTTCTCCATTAACTGTTGTAATAAATTTCACGCTGAAATCTACTTTATCTTTAAGCAAGTCATAAACAGATTTCATATTATTTTCAGCTTGGATACCATAAGGACAAAAACTCATTACAAATAGCATTACTTCTGGTCTTTCGCTTTTTGGAATTTCTTTTTGGGCTTGACTATTAGAAGAACTTGATGAATTACTTTGCTGTTTTTTTATTTCATCTATATTTAAAACTGTTGGAAAGAGATATTTACCATCCAATGTTGCAACTGAAGTAAACTTTTGTCCCTGAACTTCTATATCAAATTGAAAAAGATTCTCTTCATTTTCTACTTTTTTAACACTATCCTTAACAAGTGTTGCTTCTGCCTGCCCCTGCAGAAGATCTTTATTAATAAAAGACATTACATCATCTATTACTTTTTGTGATGGCATTGAACTTCCAATTTTAATTTGAGGCACAAACAAAAAAACCATTGCTAAAATAAAAAAGATACCTGTTAAAACCTGCCAAATAAAAGTAGGTTTAGAAAAAAAGCCTTTTTTATTTGATTTTGTCTTTTTGGTTGTTTCTTGCAATTTTTTTTCTTCTTTTTTATTTTCATTAATATCTTCTTTTTCTTCCATTTTTTTAAATTATTTAATTTTGACCTTTTTATAAAATTAATATAATTAGATTATAACAAATTATTATAATTAATAATAGCCCAGTGCTTCAAGACCAGGAAGTTTTTCTCCAGATAAAAAATCAAGCATTGCTCCTCCACCTGTTGAAATAAAATTAAATTTATCTTCAAGGCCTAAATTAATCACTAAAGAAACTGTTTCTCCACCTCCAACTATCCGAAAATTTGAAAGTGTTGATAAAAATCTTGCAATCTCTTCTGTTCCTTTAGCAAATTTTTTGTCTTCAATAAAACCAAGCGGGCCATTCCAAATCACTGTAGCTGAATCTTTAATAATATCTTTAAAAAGTTGTATTGTATC
>JAQVET010000078.1 GCA_028697615.1 Minisyncoccota bacterium | reverse complement strand
ACACTATTAAAACTTTCTCTCCTCAAGTAGAAGAAATTCAATATAATATTCAACCAAATGAAAAAAATCTTTCGGTTGGACAGTCATATCAAAAACAACAATCACCGCTTCAATCTCAAATTATGTTTCCGGTTAATAAAAATAGCGACCTTTTGCCAAAATATACTTTCTCAAATTTTATAGTGGGATCTTTTAATGAATTGGCTTATGTCGCTGCAAAAAATGTAACAAAAAATCCAGGAAAAATATATAATCCCTATTTTGTTTATGGAGGAGTTGGACTGGGTAAAACTCATATCATTCAAGCTATTGGAAATGAAATTTTCCAAAAAAAGAAAAAAAACATAAAAATTAAATATATCCTCGCTCCCAATCTAACAAGTAAAATTATTAGTTCAATTCGGACTCAGGTTGTTGAAAAATACATAAAAGAATTACTAAGCTATAATGTTTTAATTGTTGATGATATTGAATTTTTATCTGGTAAAGAAAAAACACAAGAAATTTTCTTTAGGATTTTTAATGAACTTTATCAAAAAAACGCTCAAATTGTTCTTTCTTCTGATAGATCACCAAAATTAATAAATAATCTTGGTGAACGTTTGCGTTCACGTTTCGAGGGAGGAATGGTAGTTGATATAGGTCTGCCAGATTTTGAAACCAGGATGGCAATTCTTAACCAAAAAATTGAAAGCAAGGGTATTATTTTAGAAGAAGAAATTTTAGAGTTTATAGCACAAAATATTACTAATAATATAAGAGAAATTGAAGGCGCTTTAAACAGGGCAATACTATTAAAAGAATATCAAAAAAATACAAAAGAGATAATTAATAATTTAAAAGAAATTTTAAATACACCATCAAAAAATATATCTCCAAATGATATTTTAAAAGAAGTTTCTAATTATTTTAATATTTCCCAGAAAGATATTTTAAAAAATTCACGAAAAAAAGAAATTGTTTACCCTAGACAAGTTTATATTTATATTTTAAGAAGCCAGTTAAATCTTTCTTTTCCTAGTATTGCTTCAAATGCAAATTATAAAGATCATACCACTGTAATTTATGCTTTTAAAAAAATTGAAAACAATATCAAAAAAAATATAAATCTTAAAAGAGATATAGATACAATATTGCAAAATATTTATAATAAAGTATAATAATTTATTAACAAATTATTTATAAGTTATTCATAGTTTTTACTTATAATTATCAACAATTTTATTTTTTAATAAGACCTTGTAAATTATAAGTAAGATATAAAAAAATAAATAATCCACATAAATAATAGTAAAAATAATAAAGGTTTAATATAAATATTAATTATTATGAAATTCAAAATACCTGTTGAAAAAATTCAAAAAGCCGTGTCTATAACAAGTAGAATATGTGGAGGAAATTTAACCCTTCCTATTTTAAATAATATTTTAATTGAAGCAAAAGATAATAATCTTATTTTAAAATCAACAAATTTGGAAATTGGTATCCAGGTAAAATTACCTTTAAAATTAGAAAAAGAAGGTATTATAAGTATTCCTGCAAAAATTCTTAATGATTTTCTTTTAGTTTTAGATAAAAAAGAAAATATTGAAGTAGAAGAAAAAAATAATATTTTAATTTTAAAATCTAAAAATTATACAACAAAAATAAAAGGCGAAAATCCAGAAGATTTTCCTATACTACCAGAAATTAAAAGTGGAGAAAAAATTATCGTGCCTTTAAAAAATATAGTAGATAATCTGTCTCAAATTATTATTATTCCATCCTCTCAAGATACAAGAATAGAGCTTTCTGGTGTGTTTTTTGATTTTAAAGATAAAAAACTTAATCTTGTAGCTACAGATAGTATTCGTTTAGGATGCGCTAATATAGGATTAGACAAGTCAATGAAAAAAGGTTCTTTTATTATTCCACAAAGAGGTGCTCGCGAAATTATTTCAATTTTTTCTCTATTTGATGGTGATATTGAAATTATTTATGACACCAATCAGGTTTTATTTCAATTTATTCCAAAAAATATTCAAGATTTTGAAGTTGGATTAATTACTAAATTAATAGAAGGAGAATATCCAAATTGGGAAGAAATTATTCCTCAAGAATTTTCTTGCAATGCAATTGTTAAAAAAGATGAAATAGAAAAAGCAGTTAAGGTAGTAAGTTTATTTTCAAGCAGAATTCAAGATATTAAATTAAATTTTCAGCCATCTAACGGCAGGATTAATATTAGTGCAGGATCTGGAGAGGTGGGTGAAGGGGAAAGTATTATTGATGCTAAAATACAAGGAAAAGGCACAGAACTTGTATTTAACTGGCGCTATCTTCTTGATGGAATATCTACGATAAAAAGTAGTGAGCTTTTCTTTGGTGTAAATAATTCTCAAAGTCCAGCGATTTTAAAACCAATTGGTAGTGATAATTATTTTTATATATTAATGCCAAAGACGATATAAAGAATTAAAGAATTAAAAAATTAAAGAATTAAAGAATTAAAGAAGCCAATATACGCAGATGATAAAAAGCCAAATTTACGCCAAATTATAAACTTGAATTACTTAAGGTAAAGTATTAATATTATATATTAATAATAATTAATAATTATTTCATGTTAAAAAATAAAATAAAAAATAAAAGTAATAATAACTCTTTTATTTTACTAAAAAAAAATTCTCACTCTAGTTTTACTTTAATTGAGCTTCTTGTAGTAATAACTATTATTGTAATTATCGGAGCAATTATCTTTGCCTCAACCGCAGATGCCCGAAAACAAGCAAGAGATACTCAAAGGATACAAAATACAAAAAACCTTGCACAAGCCCTTGAGCTC
>JAQVET010000077.1 GCA_028697615.1 Minisyncoccota bacterium | reverse complement strand
TAACAAGATAATTTATTTCGATATATAATAAAATATGGATTTTTCTAAAATTAAATTTATTTTTAAGGACAAAGATTTGCGTAATAAAATTCTTTTTGTTTTGGCTATGATGGTGGTTTTTAGAATAGCTGCGAACATTCCTATTCCTGGCATTGATAAAACAAAACTCGAACAATTTTTTGCCCAAAATCAATTTTTCGGATTACTCAATGTTTTTACTGGAGGTGCACTTCAAAATTTTTCTATTGTAATGCTTGGTTTAGGTCCTTATATTACTGCTATTATTATTTTTCAGGTTTTAACGCTTGTAGTGCCCTCCCTTAAAGAATTATATCAAGAACAGGGAGAAGTCGGAAGAAAAAAATTTGAAAATTATGCTCGAATAGCTGCAGTGCCATTGGCAGCCATCCAAGCATTTGGAATGCTTAAAATGTTTCAATCTCAAGGAGTATTGCCAGCATTAACTCCACTTTCTCTCTTAACTTCAATTATAACTATTACCGCTGGATCTATGTTTTTGGTTTGGATAGGCGATTTAATTACTGAGAAAGGTATTGGAAATGGTGTATCACTTTTAATTTTTGCTGGTATTATTGCTGGGGTTCCATCTTCTATTGGACAACTATATATTAATTGGGATCCAAGTAATCTTCCATCTTTAATTCTTTTTTTTATGGCTTCATTGATTATTATTTTTGGTGTTGTGATTGTTAATGAAGCAAGAAGAAATATTCCTATTTCTTATGCTAAAAGAGTAAAAGGGAGAAGAGTTTATGGTGGAGTTTCTACTTATCTTCCAATGATGATAAACCCAGCAGGGGTTATTCCTATAATTTTTGCTCTTTCAATTATGTTACTTCCAGGAATGCTTGCTAATTTTTTTGGAAATTCGTCTATTGCATTTTTGGCAAAAACTGCCAATGTAATTAATTCTCTTTTCCAAAATCAACTCATTTATGGTTGTTTTTATTTTATTTTAGTTGTTGCTTTTACCTATTTTTATACTTCTGTTACTTTTGATCCTAAAAATGTCGCTGAGAATCTCCAAAAATCCGGAGCTTTTATACCTGGTATTAGGCCGGGTGAATCAACAGAACTATTTATTAAAAAGATTTTAAATAGAATTTTATTTATCGGTGCAATTTTCCTCGGGTTAATTGCTGTTCTTCCTTCGATTATCCAAGGGATTACAGGTATTACAAGTTTTAGTTTTGCTGTTGGTGGAACTTCTCTTTTAATTTTAGTTTCTGTTATTTTAGAGACATCAAAACAAATACAAAGTCAACTTGAGATGCGTGAATACGAATAATACTGATTTTCTTTTGAAAAAAATCTTCCAATAATTTTGGAAGATTTTTTATTTTATAATTTTTCTCAATTTTTTTTATTTTATCATTTTTGCCAATTTTGATTTTTTTCTTGAAGCTGTGTTTTTTTCAAGCAATCCAATTTTAACTGCTTTATCAACGGTTTTATAATATTCATTAAGTGTTCCCTTTAATTCGTCTTTATTTTTCTCTTTTAATTGTTTCTGAATATTTTTTTCAAGATATTTAATTTTTCTTTTATAACCAAGATTTCTAATTTTTCTTTTTTTATTTTGTTTTAGAGCCTTCTCGGCTGATTTTGTTATTGGCATAATTTTATTAAATTTAAATATATTATATTAGCAAATTTTTTTTATTTTTGCAAATTTAATTCTATGTAATAGGCCTTGAATAATCTTTATTATTTTTGTTATAATGATAATGCCCTGGGATTTTACATAATTCTTGGCCATCTTGGTCTTTTAGGGAGTCCTATATTTTCCTGTTCACATTTGTGAACTGGATTGCGGATACCCACTTTAGACTTTTCGCCAAGATTTGTATGAACCCAGGGCATTTTTTAATTTTTTAAATAGTTTTTAGTTTCTAATTAATATTTTATTTTGCAATTATATATATCAAATCGATTTGCTTATTTCGGGGTACTGGGAATCGAACCCAGATCACAGGACCCCCAGCCCTGCATAATAGCCATTATACTATACCCCGTATTTTTTAGTTTATTTAATTTTTAAATTCCAGCACCTGTTTCGTCACATTTATTATTCGCCCTCCTTTGTTCTGGCCAATTTCCAATACTGATGTGCGTAGCGGTTGAGTTATCAGTATCATCCATACAAATGGTTTCATTTCCACTATAGGTATATCCTGTTTTATTTTCTAAATAAGTTTTTGTGCAATCTCGAGCAGCATCGCATATATCTTTTTGATTACCTATCATATCAATAGCTAAAGATTTTTTATACTTACAAAATTCATTTCCTCCATAATGGCAAGAAATACCACCAATTACAGGGGCATTGCTACACTTATGTTCTTTTGGATCCCATTTACTACAATCACACCAACCTTGTTCTTTTAAGTCATCACTTACCGATTTATTAGGATCAGTTGGAGATGGTGAAATTAAAGTATTATCAGAAATAGAGCTAATTCGAACATAAGTTTTTTGTGTATTTGGATTTTTAGGGAGTTTTTGTAACATACATCCAAGTAGCCATTTTAAATCTGGGTCTAAATGATTCCACTGTTTTTCTATATTAGGATTTAAAAAAGACCATTGGTCTTTTCCACCTGAAGCCCATTCTTGAGGAACATCGGGGTACTTTTTTACTCCAGGCATCTTTATTTTAAACTCTTTGGGGGTAGGAGGTGTTTTTAAAACAATATTTACAAACCCAGAACTCATTGTCTGCAAAATCACAAAAAAGGAAAAAAGCAAGATAAGTCCAATAACAGCATATTTTAATCTATCTTTAGCATCTTGTTTTTGAGATGGATCA
>JAQVET010000017.1 GCA_028697615.1 Minisyncoccota bacterium | reverse complement strand
TAGAACTGTAAATAAATAACCATCGCATCCAATAATCAAAATTACAACTAAAATTAATAGTATATTTTGAATTTTTATAATTTGTTTTTTTTAATAATTACTAATAGTTTTGACTATTTATTATTTCTATATAGATAATATTGTAAAAAAATAAAAAGTCAAGATAAAAATTCTTAGTTTTCTAAAATTATTGTTACAGGACCATCATTTTGAATTTCAACAAGCATTTCTGCTCCAAACTTGCCAGTTTCAATTTTTAAATCACTCTTTTTAAGTTCTTTAATAAAAAAATCAAAAAGTTTCTTTGCAAATTTTGGCTCTGCTGCTTGAGAAAATCCCGGTCTTCTTCCTTTTGTATCAGCATATAAAGTAAATTGAGAAACTACTAATATTTCTCCATTTATATCTTTAATAGAAAAATTCATTTTATTCTTTTCGTCAGGCATTACTCTTAAATTTAAAAGTTTTTCAGCAAGTAATTTAACATTTTTTGGTGTATCTCCCTTTTTTATTCCTACAAAAACAACAAATCCATAATTTATCTTGCCAATAACATTATCATCGACAATAACTTTCCCTGATTTTGCTCTTTGAATTACAAGTCTCATAAAAAATATTAACTTATCTTTTTAAAAATAATTTTTCTATATCATCTAAACCTCTGTTTTATTAAAAAACCAAGCACCCAAAACTACCATCGCCAAACTAAAAATAACAAGAACGGTTAAATCTAAAACTAAAGAAAACTGAGAAAAACCAATTAAACTGCCTCTGAGTCCATCTATTCCATATGTTAATGGATCAATATAGGAAAATGGTCTTAACCAGTTTGGAAAGTTTGTTATCGGAAAGAACGTGCCAGACAAAAGAAATATAGGAAAAATAATAAATTGCATAATTAAAGAAAATCCTTGGGTATCTTCCATTATTGAAGCAATAGCCACTCCAAAACCAATAAAACCAATTCCAATAAGAATCATAAAAACTACGCCAAGTAAAATACTTAAAGGATTAGTTATTTTAAAACCCATAAACAAAGAAAGAATTAGTATCAAAATACCTTGAATTAATGCAGTAGTAACCCCACCGGCAATTCTTCCTAAAACAATAGCAACGCGGCTTACAGGCGCCACCATTATTTCTTTCAAAAAACCAAATTCTTTATCCCATAAAACTGAAATACCAGCCGACATCGAAGTAAAAAGCATCGTCATTCCAATGATACCAGGAACTAAATAATCAATATAATTAATATTTGAAGAAATGCCAGGCAAAGAAAATCCAGAATTAAATCCAAAGCCCATAGTGAAAAGAAAGAAAAAGGGCATCGCCAAAGTACCAATTACCCGACTTTTTGCTCTAAAAAATCTCTTCATCTCTCTTAACCACATTACATAAATTGTTTGCAAATTGTTTGAATTCATATTTTTATTATTTTCTTACTCGTCTCCTCATTCTCTTTTTGTTTTTTTCATTATTACTCGCTTCCGCCTCTCTAATAGTTTTACCAGTAAAATGTAAAAAAACATCTTCCAGTGTAGGTTTTCTTAAACTTATTGATTTTATTTCAAAACCTAATTCTTTTTGATCTATCTTCATTAAAAGAGGAATTTTCTTCTCTCCTTGCTCACAATTTAAATCAATAACACCGTTGTGTTGAGTTACTTTTTTTGCCCAAGGAATTTTCTGAAAAGCAGAAAAGGCTTTTTCTGCTGGCTCTACTTCAACTGAGATTACATCTCCCCCTAAAATATTTTTTAAATTTTCTGGCGTATCCAGAGCAACGATTCGTCCAAAATCAATAATCGCCATTCTCCGACATAAATAATCAGCTTCTTCCATATAATGAGTAGTTAAAATAATAGTTATTTTCTCTCTTTGATTTAATTTTAAAATATAATCCCAAATATGACGCCGAGTTTGAGCGTCGAGTCCCAAAGTTGGCTCATCTAAAAATAAAACCTTAGGATAATGCATTAGTCCTCTAGCAATTTCTAATCTTCTTTGCATCCCTCCAGAATAATCTCTAACTATTATATCTGCCTTATCTTTTAATTCAACCATTTCTAAAACTTCTTCAATTCTTTTTTGGCGAGTTTTTTTATCTAATTCATAAAGCCGAGCATGAAAATCTAAATTTTCTCTTCCAGTTAAACGATTGTCTAGTGCTGGTTCTTGAAAAACAATCCCAATAGAATTTCTCACTTTATCCCTCTCTTTTAAAATATCAAATCCACAAACCCTACCTTCGCCACTGGTCGGTGTTAATAATGTAGTTAACATTTTAATTGTCGTAGTTTTTCCTGCTCCATTGGGTCCAAGTAAACCAAAAATTTCTCCTTCTTCTACATCAAAAGAGATATTGTCAACTGCCTTAAAACCATCAAACTCTTTAGTTAAATTTTTTACTTCAATAATGTTCATTTTTTATGAGATTCTGATTCTTCAAGAATTGCACGTATTGCATCTAAACGACCTGCAAGATGAGAGGCGAACTTTTCTATTTTTGATAATTTCGTAAATGTAATCATATCACCACCCATTCCAAAAACCAAAAGTTTATCTCCCTTTTTAAGATTCATTGCCTCTCGCGCTTCACTTGGAATCACTATCTGACCCTTTTCACCTAAAGTGGTTGTTCCGTAAAATTGTTCACCATCGTCATTTTTATTTTTTTTGTGTTTTTTTATCATAATATATAATTTTATATATTTAGTCTTTCTTTGTCAAATTTAATTTTATAAAGACGATATCTTGTTATCTTGGTTCACGTTCTGGATCAAATTGTCCGAGTTCTTCTTCCAATTCTATACCAATCTCCTCAAATTCAGGATGATCACCTTTACGAATTGCAATCTGTGGCATAAAAAACATAATTAAAAGCGCCGCAGCCATTAAAATTGTAGCAATAATAAAGATATGACTAACTGACTGCGCAAAAGCAAGTTTTATTACTCCCAAAAAGTGATTAAAACTATTACTAAGTTGGCCCTGAAGATATGATGGTACCTTTGAGAAGACAGCAGTAATTTGAGATTGTGCTTCTGGGGTAAGTAATGTTTGAACAGTATTAGGATTAATATTTGTTATCGGAGAATTAGGCATTGTGCTTTGCATCGTTTTAACAAATGGATCGGAATTGATATTAGCAAGACGGCTGGCTAATTGACTATTCATTACACCACCAAAAATCGCTGTCCCAACTGTTCCACCAATTGAACGAAATAATTGTGTTCCAGCAGTTACCTCACCCATTCTTTTTTTACTAAAAGCGCTTTGAACAGCAATAGTAAATATTGGCATTGTAATTCCCAGTCCAATTCCAAGCACTACCATACGCATACCCAGCATAGACTCAGTAGTATCGACCCCAATTGTAGAAAACCACCACATACCAACAATAGCAATAATCATACCAATAATACCCAATGTTTTATACTTACCAGTGCGGGCAATAATTTGTCCAGAAATTGCCGAGGTGACAATTACAGCAATCATCATGGGTGTAAGAATAAGACCAGAATATGTTGCAGTAACACCAATTACACCTTGAGCAAATGTAGGAATATATAAGATAGCGCCAAACATTCCCATCGTTGTAATAAAGGTAATAATCACTGATGTTAAAAAAACCTTATTTTTAAAAAGAGAAAGTGAAATAATCGGTTCTTTGGCTACCCTCTCTCTCATTACAAAACCAAAACACCCAACTGCGGCAACAGTAAAAAGAGAAATAATTTGCCAAGATTTCCATGGATATTGGCTTCCACCCCAAACAAGTGCTAATAAAAGAGGAATTAATGTTATTGTAAGAAGTGCCGCACCAAGATAATCAATAGAACGTTTTGATCTATCAGGTTTAATTTTTGGCAGTGCTGCTGCTAAAACTGCGATAGCAATAATGCCAAGTGGCAGGTTAATATAAAAAATCCAACGCCAAGAAAAGGTATCTGTAATCCAACCTCCAAGGAGAGGTCCACCGATAGAAGCAAGTCCAAAAACACCGCCCATTAATCCTTGCCACTTAGCACGTTCAGCCGGCGGAAAAACATCAGCAATAATAGCAATTGAATTTACCATCATTGCACCTCCACCAATACCCTGAATTGCACGACAAACAATAAGCCAAAGCATACTACTGGCAAAACCACAAAGTCCTGATCCAAGTAAGAAGATAAAAATGCCAAGAAAGTAAAGGCCACGTCTTCCAAAAATATCAGAAAGCTTACCGTAAATGGGAACAGTTATCGTTGAAGCAAGCATATATGCGGTAAATACCCAAGACAAGTGTGACAGCCCATTAAACTCAGAAACAATCTTTGGCATAGCAGTGGCAACAATTGTCTGATCAAGCGCAGAGAGTAGCATTACAAGTATTACTCCTCCAAGAATTAATGGTTTATTAATTTTTTTTGTAGTTGTATCCATAATCTTTTTAATCTTTAATTAATAATTTAATAATATTTAATAATTTATTATAAACCTTTTTTAATAAAAAAATCATACAAGTAGGAAAAGTATGATTTTTATAATGTTCTTATTATAATCAATTTTTTATTTTTGTCAAGACCCATATTTTACTCCAAAGTGCAAGATTAAGATAATAAAAAAGCAACTAAATATTTAGTAAAATAGTTAGTAAAACCTTGTTAATTATTAACTATATAAATATCAATATGCTCTACAAACATTTTGCCATAGAAAAAAGAAAAAATTTATACATAATTTATAATTTATTTTAATTAAAAAATTGAGAAGAATCATCTTCCCAATTTTTATATAATATAAAATATTAAATCGTTTAAAAGTTTATTTATTGCTATTTTGATTTTACTTTATTGGTCTTTACTGATTTTGCTTTTTTATCACTTCCTTTTAATTTTTTAGAAATTTCTGGCCATCTACCTTTTAAATCGTCAGCAATTTCCTTTATATCTTCATTTTTAATTCTTTTTAATCTTCTGTAAAAATCAGAAACTTCATCTACAACTTTTTCATATTTTTCTTTAGTAATGTCTTCTATTTTCTTTAATCTTTCTATAACTTCTTTTGTAAACTTATTTTTTTCAACTGCTTTCTTTAAATCTTCCCTTGTTTCTTTCCCCTTTTTGGGAGCAAGTAAAATTCCTGCTACAATTCCAGCGACTACTCCAGCCGCTACACCTGCCGCTACTTTTTTACCAGAACTTTTTTTCTTTTCTTCTGTCATATTTTTAAGATTTTAAAAATTATACAAATTATTTTTTATTTTGACCTTTCTTAGTTTTTCTTTTTTGAGAATATTTTTTAATTATCTTTTCCCCAAAAACTATTAGACTCGTTATAATTCCTGATAGTCCCTCTATTTTTTCTTTTAAAGATGAACTTGCTTCTTCTAAATTTGAACTTATTTCTTTTAAATTTAGACTAATTTTGTGTAGATTCCTTGAAACCCTTATCCAATAAAAAATTAGAATGCAAAGAAAAATTATTGCCAGTCCCAAAAAAATTGAGCCTAAAATATAAAAAATTGTTTCTTCTAACATAGTTTTATTATTTTAATAGAATAACAAAAATATTTTTAAAAGTCAATAATTTTTATATTTAATTCCAGAATGGTAATTTATTTTAAGTATGATAAAAATAAATGTCAGCCCTACTCGTATCTTAACGCTTCTATAGGATTTAATTTAGCTGCTTTTTGAGCAGGATATATACCAAAACCAAGCCCTATTATTACAGAAACTCCAACACCCAGTGCCACAGCATTTAAAGGGAGTATAAATCCCCAAGAAGATCCAAGAATCTCTTTAAAAACCAAAGAAGTTCCCCAAGAAAATAAACATCCAACGATAATTCCTAAAATTCCTCCAATTAAAGTGAGTAAAAGAGATTCAAATAAAAATTGAATCAAAATATCTTTTTTTCTTGCTCCTACTGCTTTGCGAAGTCCAATTTCTTTTGTTCTTTCTGTTACTGACACGAGCATAATATTCATAATTCCAATTCCTCCTACAAGTAGTGAAATAGCCGCTATACAACTTAGTAAAATAGTAAATATTGCTGTGACTATTCCGATAGTTTCAGAAAGTTCTTTTTGGGTAGTAATAGTAAAATCATCATTTGAAGAATTAGGAATATTATGCCGAATCCGCAATGTTGTCTCAATATCAGAAATAGTTTGATCGATAAACTCTTCTGAATCAACACTAACTATAATTGAGTTGACATAATTTATCCCTAAAAGTTGTTTTTGAGCCGTAGAGATTGGAACATAAATAAGTTCATCTATATCTTGCATTTCTCGAACTCCCTGCTCTTCCATTACTCCTATTACCTCAAAACTTCTTCTATTTATTTTTATACGTTCACCAATGGCATTGCCCTCACCAAAAAATTGCTCTTTTATTTTTGAACCAATAACAACCACTCTTGCCATTCCTTTTTCTTCCTCATCTGAAAAAAATCTCCCTTCTTGAGTAAATCGGTTATGAACTTGTGGAAGATTAGATGTTGAACCAATAAAATTAGCAGTTTTTTCCTGGCCCTCATGAGTCACTATTGCTGAACCCATTACCACAGGCATTACCTCTTGCGCATAAGGAACATTCATCTTCCGAGAAAGAGCTTCAACATCATCTAATGTTAAATTCTTAGCACTAAGTACTCCCATAGAAATAGAAGGTCTTCCTTCTTTTTGTTCACTGCCACCAGGAGTAATAATAATTAAATTAGAACCCAATCCTTGAATCTCTTGTAAAACTAAACTCTGCGCTCCTTGGCCCACTGCCATAACACCAATTACTGCAGCAATACCAATAACTATTCCTAAAATAGTAAGTGCAGAGCGACCCTTATTAACTTTAAGACCCTCGATAGCAGTAAAAAAAGAATCAGATAGTCTCATAGTTTATATTATTTAATTAATTCTTTATTATTTTTAGCGTAAAGCCTGTTAATAACTTTTTCATCTGAAACTAATTTTCCATCTAAAATCCTGATAATCCTTTTTGCGTGCTCTGATGTATATTTTTCATGAGTAACTAAAACAATCGTATGACCTTTGTCATTTAATTCCTGAAGCAGGGCCATAACTATATTGCCTGATCTTGAATCTAAATTTCCAGTGGGTTCATCAGCAAAAATTACACTAGGATTATTAACAAGAGCCCTCGCAATTGCTACTCTTTGTTGCTCACCACCGGATAGTTGATTAGGATAAAAATTAATCCTATGAGAAAGACCAACCTGTTTTACCGCTTCTCTAACCATTTTGTCTTCAATTTCTTTTTTCAAACCACTATAAATTAAAGGTAATCTAACATTTTCAAAAACTGTTGTTCTGGGTAATAAATTATAACTTTGAAAAACGAAACCCATTCTTTTATTTCTAATTCGTGCCAGTTCATCATCTGTTAAATCATCAATTGAACGTCCTTCAAATTTATAAATTCCTGAAGTTGGCCGATCAAGAAAACACATAATATGCATCAATGTAGATTTCCCTGAGCCAGACGGACCCATAATAGCAACAAATTCCCCTGCTTCAATATTAAAAGTAACTCCATCAAGGGCTACGGTAACAACACTATCATTACGATATTCTTTCTTTAAATTATAAGCTTCAATCATCATTGTTTCTAAAATTCTAAATTTCAAATAATTATTTATTAAAAATCTAAGCCTTAGAAATCTAGAATTTATATATATTTAAATTAAAATTGAGATTTATTATTTTTGTTTTATAAAAGTAATAACTTTATCGCCGTCTTTCAATCCAGACAAAACCTCTACTTCTCCTTCACTGCCCCTAATACCAGTTTCAATCTCTACTTCTTTAATTTCTTTTCCTTCAAGTACTCTAACAATTTTCTTATCATCTTTAGTTAAAATTGCTCTTTGAGGGACTGAAAGAGCATTTTCTTTGACTTCTATAATAATATCAACATTAGCAGTCATACCTGATTTAATACCAACACAATAATTAGAGTTAGTATTTGTTTCTTTGATATTTTGATTTTGATTTTGACTAATAAAAGAATAAGATCCTTCTTTACTATTATTAAATTCTATACTCACTTTATAATAAACTACACCTTGAATAACAGTTTCGGCTGGATCTATTCTTATTATTTCTCCTGAAAAAATTTTATCTGGAAAAGCATCTAAGGAAATTTCTGCTGAATTTTTCAGATCTACTTTTCCAATATCAACTTCAGGAACATCAACCTCGATTTGAAAAGGCCCTGAACAAATCAAAGTTAAAACAGGTTCTGACATCATTCCTTTGATCGATTCTCCTTCTTTTTTAATTACATTAGTAATTATACCATCGCAGGGGGCAAGTAATTCAGTTTTAGCTAAATTACTCTTAATCCTTTCTACTCCGGCTTTGGCTTGATCTAATTGAATTTTATATAACTCTACATCTTCTTTTTTAGGAGGAGTTTTTATTTGATTCAAATTATTCTGAGCACTTTTTAGATTCCCCTCTGCGATTTTTACTGCATTTTGAGCAGAATCAAAACTAGCCTGGGCAGCATTAATATTTAAATTATTGGTAGACTTGGTGGATGAAATAAGATGTTGTGTTTTTACAATATTAGATAAGGCGCCATTAATATACGACCTATGAGTATCTAAAAGTGTCTTACTATCATTAGAAATAGTATTGTAATAATTTGGATCATTACATATTTCTCTTATAAGACCTAAATCATCAAAAATATTGTCAAGTGCGTCTTCCATTTTCAAAATAGAAGTATCAATATTTTTATAAGTTTGATTACTTTTGGCAACATCTAAATAATATTTTGCCATATCCATTGAATTTTTAATATTTTGCTGACTTTCTTTTACTTTTAAACTTTGTTGATCACTTCCAGAAAAATAGGTTCTTTGAATTAAATCTACAGCGCTATAAGCATTATAAATTTTAAGATAAGAATCACTTAAAACATTCAAGGCTTCTTCATAAACCTGTTTTAAATTATTCTCAGCACTAGCCTTAACATCAGCTAAATTTTTTTCACTATCCTTTAAAGAAATTTTGGCATTATCAAGAGCAATTTGCGCATTTTCAACAGCAGTTTCATAAATCTTTATCTCCTCCTCGCTTGCTCCAGCTAAAAGTTTATTTAATTTTATTTGAGCGGCTTTCTGGTTTGCTTCTGCTTCTTGAAGTTGAATTATTAATTCTTCATCATCTAAGGTTGCTAAAACTTGACCAGATTTTACTTGATCTCCTACATCTACTTTTACATCTTCAATTTTTCCTCCAATTTCAAATTGCAAATTAATCTTTTTAGAAGGCACTACCTGCCCAGTAGCGGAAATTTTTTGAACAATTTTACCCCTTTTAACTAAAACCCAATCATAGGGAGACTCTTGATTTTTAGAAAAATATTTAAAACCACCTATAATTACTACCAATATTAACACGAAAATTAAAATTAATTTTGATTTTTTAGACATAAATTTATTATTCAAATTCATTAATAATTTATAATAAATTTCTAACGAGATTCAGTTAACCGTCTTAATTTAACTAATTTCTTATTCAAATTAGATACAACTTCTCCAAAATGATTGACAGGAACAAAAACTATTGCATCCGAAGAGGTAAGAAAAACAATAAATTTTCCTCCATTTTTTATTTTAAGTTTCTTTCGAATTTCAACAGGAATTACTATCTGGCCTCGTTGACCAATAGTAGCGCTCGCAAAACATGTTATATCCTTTTTTGGATTTTTTTTCATCTATTTAAAATATGATTTGTATGAAATATCTTACTTTTATATTTTAACAAATAAAAAAACAATGTCAAATATATATTTTACTCGATACAGCAATCTATCGCCTTTCTTACTAATTCGCCTAATTTACCAAGAAACCCTTTTTTTTCTTTATCATGTTTATTAATCGCATCATCATCGATCTTCTTAATATCTCCAACATTTAACAATTTCAAATTCAACCCCCAGAAAAGAGAGTAAAGTTGATATGCCTTATCAAAAAAATCCTGCGCCTCATCTTTTTTCTCTATACTTAATTGTTTTGTACCCACTTCCATTAAACGCATTGAAGCGGCAAGTAGGTGTTTTGAAATACACCAAATTTCCCCTTCTGGCTCTTTTACAATTTTTTGCAAAAGTTCTTTTCTCATTTCACGAACATCTTTAAGCATATCGTAATACTCAGGTTTATTAAGTTTGGCACCGGTAAAAAAGAAATGTTCTTCAATACTCACTAAATTCATTATAGCGATACTTAAATCTTCATCAGAAGATAAATCAAATTTTTCTTTTTTTTTCATCTCGTCAATTTTTTTAATAAATTCATCAACATTTTTTATAGGAATTTGATTATTGTTTTGATTATTATCTTGTTTGTTTTTCATAAAATTATTTTGTTAAAAAATAATAAATAATACTTAAAATCACCAAGGGTAAAATTGGCATTACAACCTTTTGAAATGGAAAATAAGCATGGCCATTGTTTTTTTCTTTCATATAAAAATACCAAGTTGATCCGCACCAAAATGCAATGCTGCCCATAATAATTCCAAAAAGAAGTTTGTCTAAATGACAAAAACATAAAGTATTAAATGGATAACCAATAATACCAGTAGTATAGAGAGGAATTATAACTAAAGCATAATAAATGATAATGACAACTAATGCTTTTCCCTTAAAACGTATATTTTTCTTCTCGAGCCAATTATCTGTCCAAAAGATAAGAGAGACAATTAATCCGCCGATCCACAGGCCAGTTATAGAATCATCGATTCCAAGCCAACGAGATAATCCCACACCAGCACCAACAGCAATTGTACAAAGCGGACAAACTGCTAAAACCTTATTAGCAAAAATAAAACCAAAAGTTAAAAATAAAAAAAGAAAAGTTAATATTTTTCGCATATTATTATTGATTAATTTTTTGCTCAAAAAAATTAATAATATCTTGATCTCCAATTAAACAATTTTTACCATCCCAAAGTAATGGAACACCAATGGAATCTGGTGACAGGCCACATAATTTTGCTTTATTTTGAAGATCTTTAGCATTTTCTTGATTATTATAAACCTCCTTTTGAATAAAAGAAATTTTATTTTGAATATTATTTTCTTTAATATAATTCTCAACAATTACACAATGAGGACAACCTTCTCCATAAAAAAGAATAATTCCATTATCTGATTGATTATCTACTAATTCGTTATTATTTTCTTGATATAAAATAAAAATTGAAAAAATCAAAACAGCAATAAACAAAATTATAGAAATAATAAATTTATTATTATTTTTTTTATCCATAGAATATTATATTTATTAAATTTATTAAATTCACATACTCTACCAACATCCAGCATAAAAAATTATCCTCTTAAAATATTTTCTATCTCTTTTTCTATATCCTCGTAACGTGATATAAGATCAGATGAAATTTTTTTTGCTTTTGATTTAATATTTTTAATTTTTAATGCCATATAAATACTTATAAACCCACTTATTACTAAAGATAATCCCATAAAAATAACTATAATAATATTAGTAAAATGTGGATAAATAAGAAGAATTAAAGAAAATAAAAATCCAATTATTCCTATTGTAAGTAAACCTCCCCAATCAAACACTAAATATTTTTTAAGATTAATGGCGATAATAATAGTACTCAATGATTGAAAAAGAATAATAAACCCAACACAAAAAGAAATTAAAAAAGCTGAAACTTCTAGATTAATACAAAGAATAATTCCTATTATTAATTGAATAATTCCTAGTGCTAATCCCCAACCCCAGTTATTTATTCCATTTTTATTTACTATTGAAAATATAATTTCAAAAATACCTGTTAATAAAAATGTAAAGCTAAAAACAATTGCAATTACCTGAATTGATTGATTAGGAAAAAAAATTGCCCAAAAACCAACTCCAATTAAAATTATACCTATTAAAAGACTTAAATACCAATATTTTATAGTATTCTTTATAATTGTTATACTTCTCATAAATAAATTTATTAAATCAATAATAAACCTTTATTTATATAATATAAAATTTATATGAATAAGTAAAGATAATAATTATTACTTGAAATCAATTCATAAAAAAGAGTCTTTAGGGACTCTTTTGAAATATAATTATCTATGGCTTGTTGCCATATATTTAAAATTTTAAAAATATCTAAATTTATTTAAAGCCATTCGGGATAGAAGACAAAGTTGA
>JAQVET010000016.1 GCA_028697615.1 Minisyncoccota bacterium | reverse complement strand
GTAGCCGTCATTCTGACGAAAGTCAGAATCATTCCTTAAGACGATTCCGGATCAAGTTCAGAATGACGCTAATCGTGGCCGTCATCCTGACGAATCCGCCTGGCGGGAATCATCCCCGTAACCGTCATTCTGACGAAAGTCAGAATCTACCGTTTTCTGACAATAACACCGATTCCGGATCAAGTCCGGAATGACGGCACGGCTGTCGTCATTCTGACGAATCCGCCTGGCGGGAATCATCCCCGTAGCTGTCATTCTGACGAAAGTCAGAATCTGCGTTTTCTGACAATAACACCGATTCCGGATCAAGTCCGGAATGACGGCACGGCTGTCGTCATTCTGACGAATCTGCCCGCTGGCGGTTTTTGTATTACTTTTTAATTTTAACTTGAAATTTTGACTTTTAAATTTTGGATTAAATAGGAATTTGAGATTTTTTGCCAGACGGGCAGAAAAAATTCGCTTTTAAGTATTAACTTTATCTTTTTCTTTCTTCTTGTATTCCTGATACATCTTGTTAACCGTTCTCTGGCTAAGTTTAAAAGTGCCAGTGCGGTGCGGCAGGAGAGCGCCGGAAAAAGTTTTGGGGATATGAAGCAGTTCGTGGATTAAAACCTTAGCTTGCTGTTCGGAATCAAGCTTGTCAAACTTTTCGCTAACCACTTCAATAATATAATATGAGGGAAGGTTAAGGGCTTCTTGCCAAAGAGAGGGAAAAGACCAGATACGAGCGAAGGCGCGAGTTTTAGAGGAAAAACTGCGGTAGAAAAAAAGGCGCTCTTTTTTAATATGGGAAAAGTTAAGGGAAAGAATAATTTTTTCCGCCAAAAGCCGGACATCTTCCGCTTTTTCAATTTTCATTTTCAAAAAGAGAAAATTAAGCCGTCACTTTATAAACCTCGTCGCCTTCTTTTACTTCTTGTTCCACCTTAAGCCCTACCTCTTCGCCCACTTTCGCTTCAGGAATATTTTGATGCTCCGCTTGCATGGAGGTAACTTCTTGGGTGAAAAGTTCGTTGCCTTCCTTGTCGATAATTTTAATTGTTTCCCCTGTTTTAAGCGGCGCTTCGCTTACGGCCAAAACCGCCACGCCGATTTTATCGTAATAATGAGTGATTTTACCAACTTTAACATCCGCCATTTTTTTCTCACCCCCTTTTAAGAAAGCTCTCCCCTTTGTTGATTTTTTCTATTTTCGCACATCGGAAGATGACAATCAAGAGCAAGGAAATTAGCTTCCAGCTCCCGGCGTTAAATAGCTTTCAACTGCTAAACCTGTCATAAGTTAAGCATGGATAGTAATACTTGTAGCGGAAAATGGATTTCAGAAAATTAAGGACTTAAAGCGCTCAAATGCTTTATCTCTCCCCTCTTCTTTATTCCACCAGATCGTTTTCATCCCCAGTTTATTAGCAGCTTCAACATTCTCTAAAGAATCATCCATAAATAGGCAATCATCCGGTCTTTTACCCAACCTCTTGCAGGTAATTAAATATATTTCTGGATCGGGTTTTCTTATCCCTTCAACCGCCGAATTAACAAAAGTATCAAAAATGGAAAAATTAAATTTTTCGTCCCAATATTTTTGGGCTAATGCGTTACCATTATTAATTACGGCCATCTTATAACTCTCTTTTAATTTAGGAAGTAATTTCCAAATTTCCGAAAATTTTTCATACTTTGCCGGAATACAACACAAAGCTTTTTCCAACTCTTTCTCTCCAAGATGCATGTTCTGATTAATATCTCGGAGAAGTTTTTTATCGTCAATATGGTTGTACAGCTTTTCAATTTTATCAGCGTTGATTTCGTCAAGAGTAGAAGCTTGATACCCGGGTCTTTTAAAAATTAAAACCCCAACCATATCAAAGAGTATTGCTTCAAATTTCCCTTCTGTTTTTAAGGATTTATTCATTGTTTTTAATTATAAAACAAAAATTAGCTTCCAACCCCCGGCGTTAAATAGCTTTACAGATCGTGTGTGTATTTATTTGCGGCCAGAAGCAGTGAACGAGAGAGTGGAAATTGGTCACGGGGAAGGTGACAGTATTGTTGGCCGAGGCCGCTTAAATGGTTTGCACACCGAATATGAAAGAGTGACCAGTGTTATCAGATTCGAAAGATTAACCAGAATCAACGCCGATGAGACTCTAAGGGCAATGAGGACAATATTTGATCTCTTGCCAGCCAAACTCAAGAGATCAACCACCCTAGACAATGGCAGCGAGATGGTTAGGCACGCTAAGTTGAAAAAGACGGGGATGAAAACCTACTTTGCCGATCCCTACTCGGCTTGGCAAAGAGGGGGGGGTAATGAAAATACCAATATGTGGATTCGGTGCTACTTTCCTAAAGGCACTGATTTTAGTAGAATATCAGAAGAAGAATTAAAAGATGTAGAATGGGAGCTAGACAACCGGCGAAGAAAAAGCTTGAAATTTAAAACACCCGAGTCACTTTTCGCATATTTAAATGGTTAAGGGTGTTGCATTAGTAGTTAGAATACGGTAAAATAGTCGCATAACAACCATTACGACTAATACTTGCTGTACTTAGCTTCGAATGGTAAAATTCCAATACTACTCGTGGAAGGGGTACTTCTGTATGTATGAATAACAAAAAACGAGACAAGATAAAAGTTGGTAGGAACGCTGTTTATCACGAGTCGGCGGGTGGCTATGTATTTTGTGAAGAAAACGGAAAACTTTTTGTCGCCCTGCTTAAAAAAAAGATGGGGAAGTATTTCATACCAAAAGGACATCTTAAGCCGGGTGAAAGCCCAGAAAAAGCAGCCTTAAGAGAAATCAAAGAAGAATTGTGCTTGGACATATCCCCTTTCAAAATTGGAAAAGTAGGTTTTATCGAATACGCGTTCAATAAAAGCAATGATAACAATAGTCATTTTAAGAAGTTACATCATTATGTTTTTGAGCTTGACAAAAAGTTGGATATTAAACCTCTTCAAGATGAAGGCTACATTGAAGCAAGATGGTTTGAAACCAAAGATGCAATACAAAAATTGGAATACGGAAAAGATACATTGCGAGAAGCAATAAGAATATTTCAGGGATATAAGCTCGTATCAAGCCACCTTAAAAACATTATTAATAGATTGAAAAAGGCTCTAGGTGATAACTTAGTGGCCGTTGTTGATTCTGGCAGTATTTCTTCTGGCGGATACAGACCTGGGTGGAGCGATATAGATTTGTTAGTTGTTGTGAAAAATCTAAGTCTAGATACCAAACTTAAGATGGCTGAGGAATTACATAAATTACATGATAAGCTTAAAATAGACATTGGCCTGAATGTTATCACTGAAAATGAATTAATTTCTCCTAATTTTCCAGATATAAGACTGGCTGGCAAGACTCTACAGGCCATGGTTGAACTTTCCAGACAACCAGAAAGGTTAATATATTCGGCCAAGAAAGTTAAAGCTTTTGTCCCCAATAAGCAACAAATCAAATCTTTTAGCCTTTCAAATATTGGCTATTTTGTGCTTTTAAACAGGAGAGAACTCACAAGTTTATCGGTAACGGACAGTACCAAATTCAAAGCAATAGTAGGTAAACAAATAAGGTATGCTCTTATTATTATAAAATTGGCACTCCAGTACTACAAAAACGTGGTGTATGACACGAAGCAAGATACTCTTTCCGCGGCAAGATTGTATTTTAAGGACTTTGACTTTGACCCTATCGACAAAGCACTTAAAACAACTAAAAATTGGCATTTAGACAAAAATTTAAGAGAATTAAACGAGACACTGAAAGCCTCAAATGATTTTATTGAAGATTTTTCAAGCTACATATTTTCTAGAATTAAATAATGGGAAAATCTAAGATTAACAAAACCATGTCCCAAACTGATTTGATATTCAACTCAACTCTTGAGTATATAGAAAAAAAGTTGAAGGAAAATATTATCTCAGTAAAAAAGATGGATAAGCTCTATGGCTCTAAATCCAATAACAATATCGTTATTACTGTCGGTAACTTTGGAGGTCTAAACAGATATGTCCTCAAGTTTTCTACACAAGACGATATTGAAGGTGAAGTAAAGGGAACGAAATTTATAGAAGATTACTTGCCAGTTCCAAAGACAATACTTTCTTCCAAGAATAAAGACAATTCTTGGCTCCTTAGAGAATATGTACCAGGGGTGTTAATGACTGATGTTACTAACCATTTCGAAGTAACCGATAAAGACGGTCGACTTGAGGAAATGGAGCGGGAGAAAGAAAGGTTAGTGGTGCTGGGATATGAAAAGAAGATCGGGCAAATAAGACTTAAGGAGTATTTGAATTTACCAGCAAACAATCTCTTCTATAAACGTATTAATGGTGCGCGTTTTAAAGATTTCTTTCTCGAAGGAGAAATCGTCAAACATTTAAATAAGCAAATAATTGTGAATGGAAACAAAAACGACTTAACACTAAGGCAGATGTTCGAAAGCATTCTTGCGAAATATTCAACTACAAGTGCAAAACAAATATCAACCTATCCTAGCCATGGAGATGCACATCAGGGAAACGTAATTGTCTCAGATAAGGGTAATATCTACTTTTTTGATAATGAGTATTCAGGGATGATGCCAAGCTTAATGGATCTATCTAAACCTTATTATAATGATTTACTGGGCTCACTTTTCTTTTATTTCCATCCACAGCTCTTAAATTATTTTGAATTAAAATCTTATAAAAGTACCGTGAATAGCTTAAGTTTTGAGATAAGGCTTAAACGGCAGTTAAAGACGAGAGTAGAGCTTGCAAAAATTAAATTACAACAAAGAAAGAAATATATTAGTTCAGATAACGACTTTTTATCATTAAATGATTATTTGTTTATGTGTCACACTTTAACTAAGGACCCTAATCTGTATCCCGATGACATCAAAAAGCTGTTTTTGGCTTTCTGTTTGATAATTTATGAATTTGATCCATTAAATCCGGAAAGTATATATGAATACTTTGTAAAATAGGTTCAATAAATGTATAATTTGCTATCTTTATGATTGATAATAAGAAATATTACGACAGAATTAATAAGTTAAATAAAGTTCACTATGCAGCCGAAGTTCCATACTATTCGGTTGCAGAGTTGCGTCCAGTGGAGATTAAGTTATTGTCAAAGTTAAAAAAAGGATCAAGGATACTAGATTTAGCTTGTGGTTCCGGTCGTTTTTCAATTGGTGCTGCTAAATTGGGTTTTAAAGTCACAGGATTGGATGTTACCCCAGAGGCGGTAAAAGCAGCCAGAGCTCGTGCGAAGAGGGATAAGCTTAATAACGTGGAGTTCGTCGAAGGTGATATGACGGACCTAAGGTTCAAGGATAGCACCTTTGATTATACTTTTTGTCCAAGATTTTCGATTAATGCAGTAGCTACTCATGATCAACGCTCTAAAGCTGTTAAACAAATGCTTCGTGTAACAAAGAAAAGCGGAAAAGTCTTTATAGAAAGTTTTAACAAATGGTATTTGGGTAAAGGCTTTGTGGGTCCTATAAAACTATATGTGGCAGATTTGAAACGAAATTTTCAAATACTATTAAGTAATATTACTGGAACTGAATATGGTGGCTTATTACCTGGTGATGTGGTTTATCCTGCAAACAAAGTTAAAGGCGCTCCTGATGGCTTTACACATTTGCCGACAATTTTTGAGGTGCAAAGTTGGATCCCCAAGGGGATAAAGTCTCAGTTTTTTTCAATTCCTCAAATTATAGATACCGGTAAATTTGATTTAATGAAGTATTTTAGATATTCAATATGGGTAATTCTTAAACCAGAAAAATAAATATGCCTAGATTAGAAAGGATAACTAAAAGTGAGTTTGAACAAGTTGGAGCCTCAGGCCAAACGGAAGTTGAAACTACCGATGGTTTGCGAATAATAATAAATAATCCAGAAGCTTACAGACGAGCAATGTCTCCTGAGAATTCGGAAAAGCCAGTTGTACTTTTTATTTCCGGCACTAGTGAATCTGGCAAAAGTACTTTTGGTAAACTTGCAGTAGAATCTGGGATTGGTCACCGCGTAAAAATTTATGCAACTCTTGCTGATGTTAGAGACGAGATGGGAGCCGTGAGTGATGAGCCAACATCTTACGATTATGGAACACGTATAGCTTCTGATTCTAGTTTAACCGATGAAACTGCAAAGAGGATTTTGAACAAATACAAACAGTTAATGAATGAAACAGGTGTACCAATTGTGGTTGTAGAAACTATTAAACACCAATGGATGGTAGATCGTTTTAAACAATTTTCAGATATAAGATTCTTATCAATATTTATCGATGCAGATTTAGAAAAACGTATTGAAAGAGAAGCTAAAAAAACAGGTAAGCCTTTGGATTTAGTAAGAGCAGAAGTATTAGATAAAGATGAATGGAAGCGAGAACTTGGTTCAGAGAGCATAGACAAAGTGGCCGACATTCATGTAGTAAATAATGGTAGCTTTAATACATATAGAACGATGGTTGTCTCGTTTCTAGAAGCTCTAAAGGATAATTCGCAAGATTACTCAGGAATACCAATTGACTTCTCTCGTTAACAGTATGGTTGAAAACGTAACTAAGTCTATGGCTGAGCAAGTCGAATCCCCAGAGATCAAAAATCTAAACGTTAACAGCAAATTTGGTCTTATTCTAATTAGCCATGATGCTATAGATCTCGGCGTAACTGAAGAAATTATTGCTAGAATATTGGAAGGACTAAAAGAAAAGTCGCCTGGAGTTGAATTATCTGGAGCTATGATTCTTGAAGGAATGACGGCAAGCCAAGTCCAGCTGATTTACCCAGGCTTGAAAAGAGAATTCTTGGACGCTTTTACAAAGACGTTGGGTAAGATGCCTAGCGTATTGGTAGCTTTTGAACAAACTGACCCAGAAGCTGTTAGTTTCGACTTTATAAAAGAAATTAATAGTATTAAAGGGAAAATTAAAAGGCATAAAACAAGAGATGAAGACGGCGGCTGGGGAAAATCAATCCGTAGTGCGATTCCGTTGCCAAGTGATAGGGAAAGGTATGAAGAAATGGACAGAAAATTAGACCAAGGCACTCTTTCTGACGAAGATTATGTTAAGTTAACTCACCATTTGGTACATAGCCCTGATAACGAAACTGAACTTGCCGGACTCTATTTGCTTATTGACACGAATACTAAAAGGGAAATGTTTGGAGACGAAAACATGTATAACTACGATAGGTGGGCACAAAAACTAACTTCAAAATAGTTTATGCTTGGATGTGATGACTTCTAATAAAGCGGTAATTGGAAAAGCAAAAAAAGCTAATTGTCATATCCATATAACTGGAGCACTTTCAGTACAGGATATGAGGGCGATAGCCTCAGTTTCAAATACCGACTTAAAACTGTTCGAGCCTCTTGAAAACAAGATGTCTTTCTATAATTACGATGTTTGGGCAGCTGCTAAAGAAATTACTTCATCTAAGATTGGGCTTAAAAAATCAATAGAGATAATTTTACAAAGAGAGATAAGGGATAATGTCTCATATATAGAATTAACGATAAATCCAGCGGGGATGATTCGTAGAGGTTTAGATGCAAATGATTTTATCTCTGTTTTGTTATCTTCCGCCAAGTTTGCAAAAAGATCCAATATTAAATTTAAGGTCAAACTTGGTGTTAACAGAAAGGATGGAAAAGGTTCAATATCAGTTGTAGAACAACTATTTAATTCCTGCCCCCGCGACATTGTAGTTGCAATTGACTTAAACGGTGACGAACGCAAGTTCCCGACAGAGAAGTTTAAAGAAGGATTCTTAAGATTAAGGGAAAGAGGTATCCCTACCACTATACATGCTGGTGAACACTTTGGCTTGTCTGAATCACTATTTGCCGCAATTGAGATGAAACCAAATAGAATCGCCCACTCGTTAGTAGCAACTGGTGATGACGAAATACTTAAAAAAATTAAAGAATCTGGAATAATATTGGAAATTTCGCCACTGTCTGGTTTATTTACAGGAGCACTTCCAGGGCTTGAAAAATATCCTATTAAAAAATTTATAGACTACGATATTCCAATGGTTTTTGGATCTGATGATCCTGCTATATTTAAAAGGGATTTGACTGACCATTTATCATCTTTATTAAAGTGTGGACTTAATATTGACAAAATACTTGAACTTAATGAGCTTGCATTCAAATATCTATTTTGAAAAGTTTTCAACTATATGACTAACAAGTTCTTTTCTGCTCTCAATGAAAGAAGGTTTACCTTGAAACGTTTTTACCCAGAGAATATTTAAAAGCCACATGAGGTCGTAAAATGGTATTGAATCAAGAACACTCGTTTTATCTATTGGGATGGCTGAACTATAACCATCTAGTACAGAATTAAACTCTTTTTCGTTAGTAAGAGTAAGACTACCGTTTAAATAGACTCCTTTTCCGCTTAACCAATAAGCAGTCGATGCGATATCACAAAAAGTATCACCCTTGATTTCGCCTGTTTCCCAATCAATTATTCCAGTTATCGAGTAATTACCGTTAATAAATATGTGCTTCGGAATAATTTCCATATGGACTGGACCAATTAGACCTCTATTAACTTCAAACATTTTATTTTTCAGTTTATTAAGTGTGTGTTTTATTTTTTTGATTTGTTCAAGAGAAAAAACATTTAGCACTAGTAAATTACTGGTGACTATAGAAGTTTTCCTCTCCCAATATTTTGCTACAATATTTTCATCACTAAGACTCTCTTGAGAATGGAGCATTGCTAATAGATGACCAATATCATTGAGTAATTTAATTTTAATTACCGATTTCAAATCATGCAAAACACCTTCCATTGAATATCCCGCAACTTTTGTTTCAATACACCAAGGAATATTGTCGATAAATCCGTGATCGATGATAGTTGGAGTTGGAATTTTTGCTTTATTTGCTATAGAGATTAGCTTTTCTTCTTTATTGTACTTGTTTGGATCAAAATACCCACATATCTCAGGCGAAATAATTTCGCTGAAATCTTTCCTGTAACTTCCAGAGCCTATTCGTATAATAACTTGTCCGTAACTATTGCTTGCTCCAGAAAACACAGCGTTAAACCTCTCATCTACGAATTTTATGGAGCTGAGTTCAAATTTTTTTGATAGTTGATTCATTAAAATGTTGGTTTCTTCTGATAAATTTGGAAACTTAGTGAGGCTGTTCATTTTAATGTAATTTCAAGATAAATTCGCTTCAGACTTTTGAAATATTCAATGCTAAGATCTTCAATAAAGATAACTCGCTTACCTCTTACAATGCTCATCTTTTTCCAATTAGTGTCACCTAGCCCAATCCTCCTTCGCACTTCCTTATTATTTAGTTCTTCTTCCAAATCCGAGTCTGCGTAAGGATAAAATAGCGTAATGCCAATGGTCCTTATTTTGCCAGTCTTTAATAGTTTTTCGCTGAACTGAATAAGTTTGTCAAACTGATCAGAAAATATATTACTGATGTATACATAATCACATTCACCGTCGAATTTTTCGAAATAATCCTGCACTGATAGGGGATAAAACTCGAAGAGTTTTGTCTTGGATATCTTTTGCGCAAAAAAGTAACTTTCCTCTGAAGCTAGATAGGGATTAAATCTTTTTGCTCTGGAAAAACCACGGCGGAGGATTATCCCGCTCTCAGGTGTAATCCGCAAGTAATCACCTGCTTTTCGAGAATCGAAGGCCAAATCAAAAAAAATTCTTGATTGCTTTGATATCGCGTCTCTAATATCTTTGTAAGTATCTACATTGAAAGGATATATTTCGTTTGAATAATGCTTTTCCTCTTGGGGATGCTTACTCCAATATTTTCGCGGGTAGAAAAATTCAACAAAGGACTCATAGCTCAACAGCCTTAAAGCTGCTACCTTTAACTCACTAAAGAAACAAGATTGTGGTGATATATCGAAACAAAGCACGTTTCGTGCGCCTGCATAATAAAAATTGATAGGGAAATCTCCGGCACCTGCCACAGAGATAACCTGTTTGTCTTGGAAAGAATAGGATCCTGTGACGAGCACAAGGTCGTCAGAGTTACTAAGGTAAAACCGTTGTTTGTACCAGTCTTCTCTATTGGAGGTTAGAGTAGGAATTTCAATCTTTTCTGTTTTTATCCCAAAACTGTCATATATTTCAGATTGTCTTGTCATTGGTATGTTTCTTGACTTCATAAGAGTAATAATACTTTATAGCTGTATTAAATGCAACTGTGTGAGTTCTCAAAACGATCGCAACTCCCCAGCGATTTAGATAAGATTGCCTCCACGATCAGAATGGAGGTGAGTAAAATACCAAAGTATAGAAAACTAACTAAGGCAGACAGGATCTTGATTGCTCAGTGGAGAAACCAAGGTGTAAGTTGCCGAGCCATTGCTAAACTCTTGGGTCGGCACGTTTCCACTGTTAGCTGGGAAATTAAGAACAACAGCTTTAAGAGTCTGGTGTATGAACCCTTGCATGCTTAACACCAGTTTGAGATTAAAAAAACCAAGGTTTTAGCTTCCAACCCCCGGCGTTAAATAGTTAAACCCGGCGTTAAATAGTTAAATAGCTTATTTAACCAAGTCAAACTTGGTTTGACGGAATTTAGTGGGATATGGACATTGTGAAACAAACAACCAAAATCGTTCTTACTCATGGGTTGGCTTTAAGTTTAAGAAATCAAGGTAAGAGCATAAAAAATGACTGGTTGAGTCATGAGAGATTTGGTTGCACCTCCACACTTAATGATATAATTTAAAGCATATTATAAGACTTATTGTCATGAATATACAGCAGTTTATATCACAAATTTTTGCTCTTTACCCCTTTGATTTTTCATTTACTCCAGCTCTGCTCAAAGAAGGCATAGATAATAATATATATGTTTTTAAGCACACTAATGGGAATAAAGCCGTTTTGCGTGTTAGTAAACGTGATGTGGCCGAAACTATTAAGTTCGAAACGAAATTACTATGTCATTTTTTTGAACACCAAGCACCAGTTGCTGAACTTTTGCCAACCAGAAATGGTAACTTATGGGGAGTGATTGATGGGGTTATCGTAGTAGCCTTTTATTTTGTTCCAGGCATAACCGTCTTGATTAAAAATAATGTCAAACCCGACGCTCGGTACGCTTACTCAGCGGGGAAAGCGCTCGGGCAGTTGCATACGACGGGGTTATCCTTTACTTATGACGATAGTAAAAGAAGAACCATTTTTACAGAGTATGAAAGAGCGCTTTTGCGTAGAGATTCCATCATAAAATTGGAAGATGGTCCCAAATTTCTAGACACGATTGAGTTATACTTGAAATGGGCTCGAGAACGTAGAGATAAATTAGGTATAATCCACAATGATTTTATTCCCGACAATATATTATTTAACAAGTTTTCCGTTTCGGCAGTTGTTGATTTTGACTGGTCATGTAGAGGCCCGCTTATTAAAGACTTAGGAATTGCCTTAGCCGAGTGGTCGCTTCCCGACGGTTTAGAGCATCATTGGGAAGAGATATTTATGTCTTTTTTGGAAGGTTACAATAAATCTGCCCCTCAAAAAATATCTCCTGATAATAATTTATATAAATGGATCTGTTTTTCCTGTCTAGCTGATGCCTGTACTTTCTTTGCGGATTTGCCGACTGATTCACACATAAGTAAAATTAGCCAGTGCCGAAGGTATAGAAAATTTATCTATTTTGAAAAGTATCTATAAGCCCCCTATCAAATCTTAATAGTTTTTTCATTAGGATTTTCATTAAATAGCCGCAAGAGATTATCTATTTCTATTGCCTCAGTATTTCCTCTTGATTTTCCCATAGTATTTCCATCACGGCCTAAAACCACCTGAGCATATTAGCTTCCAACTTCCGGTTAGCTTCAAACTCCCGGCGTTAGCGAGCCTTCAAACCTCGGGATTTTCTTTAGAGCGTAAAAAATGGAGTAAGCGGCGAGAGGGTTTAATTTTGGCGGTTATTTTCTTTGAGAATTTCGTTGGCAATGATATCCCCCACTTTAGCGTCTTTCCCGTAAGTTTCTATTAATCTTTTCAAATCTTCTATTGTTAGCCCCCCATAAACTTTTTATCGGTGCTAAAGGGGCCGGTGGTGCCAAAAAAAGGCCCTCCTTCTAACGGATTTTTTTCTTTATTCATAAGAACGAATAACACCATAAGCTTTATATTAATAGTAGGGTTGGCATTTTTTTCTCTTTTTTGGTAAAATCATTTTATCTTGGCTCCATCGTCTAACGGTGAGGACACCACCCTTTCAAGGTGGTAACATGGGTTCGATTCCCATTGGAGCTACTAAGTAGCGACAATGGGGTTATC
>JAQVET010000015.1 GCA_028697615.1 Minisyncoccota bacterium | reverse complement strand
TGTTGTTATGTTTATAAATAGAAAGAAAGATCCAGAATCACAAAATATGGCGGAAATTATTATAGCTAAACACAGAAACGGTCCTTTGGGAAAAGTTGATCTTTATTTTGACCAGGAAACGGTAAGTTTTAGAGAAAGGGAGAAGTTTTATGATGAAAAAGATATATTAATAGAAGATGAAATCGGAGAAGAAGAAATATTTTAAATTTTTATTATTATTTGAAGGGTGTATTTTTTAAATTTTTAAGTTGAGAATTATCTATGTTATCAACACTTCAACGAGAGTTTAAACAAATAAATATACTTTTAATTTTTCTCTTTTTAGTTTACTCTCTTTCTTTATTTATAATTTATTCTTTGCGTTATCCTCCTGTGTCTCATAATATTTTTATTGATCCTCCTGAAATTTCTAATCTTGAAGCTAAAGAAATAGATCAATTTCAATGGGAAATTTCAATAAAAATTAAAAATCCAAATGCTAATTACTCTATTTCTGATGTTCTCTACGAAATTAATTGTTTAGATAATAAGAATTTAGAAATTGGTAAAAAGGAAGGCAAAGTAAATAAAATAATAAAACCAGGTGAAGAAATTACTTGGCAAGATACGGTTAATTGTGGGAAAGATGTTTCTTTAATTAAGTTTCGTCTTTTTAAATATAGCTCACCAGAAGGCAGTGAAGAATCTCTCCCGCCGCCTGCTAATCAGTAATTAATTTTAGATTTTTCAATAAAATGTCTTTTTCAATAAAAATTTATCTTAAAAAATTTGATTGGGTTTTGTTAATAACTGTTTTAGCCCTGTGTTCAATGGGGCTTATTTCTTTAAAAAGTACTGCTCAACTTTCTGGAGATTTTTCAAATTTTGAAAAACAGCTTTTATTTTTAATAATTGGTTTGTTTATTTTATTTTGCTTTTCTCTAATAGATATCAGAGCTTTAAAAGAAAGTTCTTTATTTATTTTTGCATTATATTTTATCTTTTTTTTACTTTTATTTTTACTTTTATTTTTTGGGGTTGAAAGAGGGGGTGCGGGTAGATGGTTTCAACTGGGTGGTTTTCTTTTTCAACCATCAGAATTTATGAAATTTGTTTTTATTTTGTTTTTTGCTAAGTTTTTTTCTGAAAGACATATAGAACTTTATATGCCCAGGCACATTATTATTTCGATGGTTTACGCTTCTCTTCCTGCCATTTTAGTTTTTCTGCAACCAGATTTTGGTTCAGCGATTATTCTTATTTCTATTTGGCTTGGCAGTTTACTTATTTCTGGTATTAAAAGAAAACATATTATTATTATTTTTGTTTTAGGAATTATTCTATTTTTGATTTTATGGAATTTTTTTCTTAAAGATTTTCAAAAAAATAGAATTATTAGTTTTTTAAATCCTACTATCGATTCAAGTGGTATTAATTATCAGGCCAATCAAGCATTAATTGCCATTGGCTCTGGGGGTATTTTGGGTAAAGGATTTGGCAAAGGAACTCAAGTTCAATATGGGTTTCTGCCAGGTGGGCAAACAGATTTTATTTTCGCTGCTATTTGTGAAGATTTTGGGATCTTGAGCGGTTGTATTTTAATTCTTCTTTATATTATTTTATTTTGGAGATTAATAAATATTAGTTTTAAGATTCAAAATGATAATTTTTCGAAATTGTTGATTGCTGGGGCTTTAATATCAATATCGGTTCAGTCATTTATAAATATAGGAATGAATTTAAACCTTCTGCCAATAACAGGAATCCCTCTGCCTTTTGTTAGTTATGGAGGATCAAGTTTAATTGTTTCTTTGATGCTTATTGGTATAGTAGAGAGTATAAAAGTTCATCAAACATAATATTTATAAAGTTTTATTTTTCACAATAAGATTGTTTAGTATAAATTTTCTAAATTTTCAAAAATAGACATTTATATTTACATTGTAGGTAGTTTATATATTCGCAAATTTAAAATAAATAAATATTACTCAATTATCTGAGATGATGTCAATTAATAAGAAATTAAAAGACTTCAAAAAACATTGGTGATTTTTTATTTATTGGAAAAATTAAATAATAAAATAAAAATAATACAAAATAAAATATTTTTTTCATTTTTGAGAATTATAATTTATTTTATTTCGGTTAGATTTTAAAATTTTAAATACGGGTCTTGACAAAATTTTAAAAATGAGTAAAATATATAATTAGAAATTTTGATTTAAAATATTTTGTTTTCACTTTTTTCTTTAATTCTTATTTTTTGTTATTAAACCGGCAGTTTGTTGGCATGTTTTTTTATTTATATAAATTAAATTAAAAGGATTTTAATTTTTTAAAAAATATAATTATCCAATAAAAAAACCTCTATTATTTTTTAATCAACATTTTAGTAGAAATATTTTATATAAAGAAATAATAAAAAGTAAACCTATGCTAGAGCAAAAAAAATTTAGTAAAAATAAATTAAATTTTCCTCCCCCATCTTTATTACAAGTACAATTGGGAAGTTATCAAAGATTTTTTGAAAAAGATCTTAAAGATTTTTTTAAAGAGGTTTCTCCAATTGAAGATTATAGCGGAGAAAATTACGAACTTTTTTTTGAAGATTTTTATTTAGAAAAACCAAAGGTAACAGCTGATTATGCTAAAGAATATAGCGATGATTTTGTAGCACCATTTTTTATAAAAACAAAATTAATTATTAAGCCACTTGGGCAAGAGAAATCGGCTGACATCTTCTTTTGTGACTTCCCCCTTATGACTAAGAGGGGAAGTTTTATTTTAAATGGGGTGGAAAGAATTGTTGTTCCTCAAATTATTAGAGCGCCAGGAGTATTTTTTACTGCTATCTCTTATTTCGGACAAAATTATTTTGGGGCAAGAATTATACCTGATCACGGATGCTGGCTTGAGTTTGAAATGTCAAAAGATTATACATTGTGGGCAAAGATAGATAAAAAAAGAAGAATTCCAGCCACAATGATTTTAAGATTTTTTGGAATGGAAGATAATAATGAAATATTAAATACATTTTCTGAAGATGTAAAGGGTCTTGATATAGATATTATTAAAGAAACAATAAAGAAAGATATTACAAAAACAAAAGATGAAGCGATAATTGAAATTTATAGATCTCAAAGACCAGGGGATCTTGCTACGCTTGATAATGCTAAAGAGTATTTAGAAAATTTATTTTTTAATCGGCATAGGTACGATCTTTCAGAGGTAGGGAGATGGAGAATGGGACAAAGATTAGCAGAAATTAATCCTAATTTAGAAAAAAATGGACAGTTTATTACACAGACAGATATAATTGCTACAATTAAAGAAATTATAAGACTTCAAAAAACTCCTGGAAGTTTACCTGATAATATTGATCATTTGGGTAATAGGAGAATAAGACCAATTAATGAACTTTTAAAAACTGTTTTTCGTAGAGCAATGATGCGAATTGCAAGAATTGCAAGAGATAGAATGTCTATATTAAAAATGGAAGAAATAGAACCAAAAAATATTATTAATCCTCGACCATTGGTTAGTGCAATTAATGAATTTTTTACTCAAGGGCAGCTTTCTCAATTTATGGATAATCAGAATCCATTAGCGGAAATTGAACATAAAAGAAGATTATCTGCTATGGGTCCAGGCGGATTGGCAAGAAAAAGGGCAGGTTTTGAGGTAAGAGATGTTCAGTCTAGTCATTACGGAAGAATTTGTCCAATACAAACTCCCGAGGGTCAAAATGTAGGACTTGTTATTCATATGTCTATTTTTTCCAAAATTAACAATTTTGGTTTTTTAGAAACACCTTACTTCAAAGTAAAATCACGCAGGATTACCAATGAAATTTGTTATTTAAATGCTATTGAAGAGGAAAGATATATTATTGCGCCAGCAACTGTTAATATTAATGATAAAAATTTTATAGTTGATGATTTAGTCGAAGCTAGAATTAAAGGAGAGCCAGGAATTATCGAGTCGGAAGAAATAGATTTTATTGATGTTTCTTGTCAACAAATTTTAAGTATTGCTGCAAGTTTAATACCTTTTCTCGAACACGATGATGCTAATCGTGCTTTAATGGGTTCTAATATGCAACGGCAATCAGTTCCTTGTTTAAGACCAGAAATTCCACTGGTAGCTACAGGATATGAAAAAAAAGTAGCTGAGGACTCTAAGCAACTACTCCAATTAGAAGATGACGGAAAAGTTATAGAAGTTGATTCAGCGCATATTACAATAGAGACCAAGAATAAAAGTAAAATAAAATATCCTCTTTATAATTTTATTAGATCAAATCAATATACTTGTATACACCAAAGACCCAAAGTAAAAATTGGAGATAAAATTAAAAAAGGTGACCTTCTTGCAGATGGTGGTTCTATTTCTGATGGTGAATTAGCATTGGGTAAAAATCTTTTTATTGCATTTATGTCATTTGAGGGATGTAATTATGAAGATGCAATAGTTATTTCAGAAAGACTTTTAAAAGAAGATGTCTTTACTTCTGTTCATATCGAAAATTTTACTTGTGATGTTCGAGATACTAAGTTAGGGCCTGAAATAACAACAGCGGATATTCCCAACGTTTCTGAAGCAAAACTTAAAGATTTAGATGAAGATGGCATTATTAGGGTAGGCGCTGAAGTTGGATCTGATGATATTTTAGTGGGAAAAATTTCACCAAAAGGAGAAGAAGAATTTTCTCCAGAAGAAATACTTTTAAGAAAAATTTTTGGTGAGAAAGCTAAAGAAATAAAAGATACCTCGCTAAGACTACCTCATGGTAAAAGAGGTAAGGTTATCTCAGTAAAAATTTTTTCAAGAGAAGAAGGTGCAAAACTTGAACCAGGAATAATTAAACGTATACAAATAGAAATAGCTCACACACGTCGTATTTCAGTTGGTGATAAACTTGCTGGTCGTCATGGAAATAAAGGAATCATTGCTAAAATTCTTCCCGAAGAAGAAATGCCATTTATGGAAGATGGAACAGTTATTGACGCTATTTTAAATCCTTTATCTATTACATCTAGAATGAATGTTGGTCAAGTTTTCGAAGCGATGCTTGGTTTGGCAGCAAAAAAATTAAATTATCAAGCAATTACCCCTCCATTTGATGGTGCAAGTGAAGAAGATATCAGAAATGAATTAAAGAAAGCAGGTCTTCCAGAAAATGGTAAAGTTGTTCTTTTTGATGGTAGGAGTGGTGAACCATTTAAAGAAAAAATCGCAGTTGGTTATATGTATATGTTAAAATTAATTCATATGGTAGAGGATAAAATTCATATGAGGTCAATTGGTCCATATTCTTTAATTACTCAACAGCCACTTGGTGGTAAGGCACAATTTGGTGGTCAAAGATTTGGAGAAATGGAGGTTTGGGCACTAGAAGGTTATGGTGCGGCGTATACTCTTCAAGAAATGCTCACTATTAAGTCAGACGATGTTCCTGGTAGAGCAGCTGCATATGAAGCAATTGTTAAAGGTAAAGATATTGAGAGTCCAAATGTTCCCTCTTCATTTAATATATTAGTTTCAGAACTTAAATCCTTAGGACTTAATTTAGAATTAAAAGGAATTAATAAAAAAATAAAGGATTAATTTTAAATAAACTAATAATTATTATGCCAAAAACAGAATATTTTCAATCAATAAAAATTAAACTTGCTTCTCCGGAAGACATTCATTCATGGTCTCACGGTGAAGTTACTAAGCCCGAAACCATTAATTATAGAACTCAAAGACCAGAAAAAGACGGTCTTTTTTGTGAAAGAATTTTTGGTCCCACCAAAGATTATGAATGCTATTGTGGTAAATATAAAAGAATTAGATTTAAGGGTGTTGTTTGTGATAGATGTGGTGTTGAGGTTACCAAATCTTCTGTGAGAAGGGAGAGAATGGGTCATATTAAGCTCCAAACCCCAGTTGCTCATATTTGGTTTTTTCGCAAGATGCCTTCCCGTATAGCACTGCTTTTAAATGTTTCTCAAACACAAATAGAAAGGGTCATATATTTTATGTCATATATTATAAAGAGCGTAGATGAAGATGCTAAAAAGAAAGTATTAGATGATCTTGATAAAGAGTATAAATTCCGTCTTAAAAAAATTAAAGAGAAAACAGAAAAAGATAATCTTAAAAATGAATATTTTAATATTAAAAACGAAGTTAATTCTATTAAAAAATATAAAGTACTTAGTGAGGTAGAATATCAAAGATTAATTTTGAAATATAATTTTTTTCAGATTGGTATGGGAGCTGAAACTATAAGAGAACTTTTATCAGAAATAAATCTTAATAAACTTGAAAAAAAATTAAAAAAAGAGTTAGAAAAAAATCCATCTGAAGATAAAAATAATCTTCAAAAAAGATTACAACTTGTTAAATCGCTTATTCGAAGTAATACAAGACCCGAGTGGATGTGTCCTACAGTAATTCCAGTTCTTCCTCCAGATTTAAGGCCAATGGTTCAATTAGATGGAGGACGCTATGCTTCTTCTGATCTTAATGATCTCTATAGGAGAGTAATTAATAGAAATAATAGATTGAAATATTTAATAGAAATTGGTGCACCAGAGGTTATTCAAAGAAATGAAAAAAGAATGCTTCAAGAAGCAGTTGATGCACTATTTGATAATTCTGCCAGGCGCACCCAAGTAACTACAAGGCAAGGCGGCGCAAGAAGAGAATTAAAATCACTGACTGATATGCTTCGAGGTAAAACAGGAAGATTTCGTCAAAACCTTTTAGGAAAACGTGTTGATTATTCCGCGCGTTCTGTTATTGTTGTTGGCTCTGATTTGAAACTCGAAGAGGTTGGTATACCTAAAAAACTTGCTCTTGAAATTACAAAACCATTTGTTATTAATAAAATTTTAGAAAGGAATTTGGCTCATAATGTTAGGGCAGCAAGTAGAATTATTGCTGATGGTGAAGAAGAAGTATGGGAAATATTAGAAGAAGTAATAAGAGATAAACATTTACTTTTAAATCGAGCACCAACACTTCATCGTCTTTCGATTCAAGCATTTAAACCAAAACTTATTGAGGGTCAAGCCATTCAACTTCATCCACTTGTTTGTCCTGCCTTTAACGCAGATTTTGACGGTGATCAAATGGCAGTTCATTTACCACTTTCTAAAATGGCTCAATGGGAGGCAAAGAATTTAATGATTTCTACAAAAGGAATTCTTTTGCCATCTACTGGTAAACCGGTTGCCCTACCAAGACAAGATATGATAATGGGTTGTTATTTTTTGACAAATGAAAAAGAAGACGGTCTTGGGAAGAATAAATTTTTTTATTCTCCGGAGGATGCTATTCTTGCTTATGAAAATAAGTTAGTTGATCTTCAAGTTTTAATTAAAGTAGCGAATATAAAGAATAACAAAGAAATTATAGAAACAACTATCGGTAGAATAATTTTTAACCAATGTTTACCAGATGATTTTCCATTTCAAAACGAAGTATTTAATAATAAAAAAATTAGTAGTCTTATTTCAGAAATTATCCAAAAATATGGAAGAAATTTAGCCGTCTCTATCCTTGATAAAATTAAAGAAGTAGGATTTCATTTTGCTACTGTGTCATCTACAACTTGGGGATTAGATGAATTATCTGTTCCAGAAAAAAAAGGTGAAATTTTAGAAAGAGCAAGAGAAGAAGAAAAAGAAATTTTAAATAATTACAAAAATGGTTTCTTATCCGAAGAGGAAAAGAGGGAAAATATTATTTTAATCTGGCAAAAGGTAAAAGATGAAATTGCTAAAATTGTACCAGAGCATTTAAAAAATAAAAATTCCTCTGTTTTTTTAATTGTTGATTCCGGATCGCGAGGTTCTTGGGCGCAACCTCTTCAAATGGCAGGACTTAAAGGTCTTGTTATGAATCCACTAGGAGAAATTATAGAATTACCTGTAACTAAAAGTTATCAAGAGGGGCTTTCAAGCCTTGAGTATTTTATTTCAACACACGGTGCAAGAAAAGGAACAACAGATACAGCACTTAGGACTTCAAAAGCAGGTTATTTAACAAGAAGATTGGTTGATGTTGCCCATGGTCTTATTATAAAAAAGAAAAGTTGTCAAGATAAAGATGGATTGGAAATTAATATGAAAGAATTTAAAGAAACAGGACAAGAAATTTCCTCGAAACTTTATGGTAGAATTTTAGCAAAAGATTTGAAAGTCGGAAATAAAATTATAGCTAAAAAGGATTCTTTAATTGATTGGGATATTATTAACGAAGTAGAAAGATTAAAAGATAAAATAGAATCCATTAATATTTTTTCGCCACTTACTTGCAAGTTAAGAGATGGGATCTGTCAAAAGTGTTATGGTATGGATCTTGGCTATGGCACGTTAGTTGAGATTGGTACACCGATAGGTATTGTCGCTGCTCAATCAATTGGTGAACCAGGTACTCAACTTACTATGAGAACATTTCATACAGGAGGAGTTGTTGGTGCCGGTGATATTACATCAGGACTTCCTCGAGTAGATGAAATTTTTGAACTTAGAATTCCAAAAGGTGAAGGTGAAATTTTTCAAGAAGATGGTGTGGTAAAATCTATAAAACAAAAAGATAATTTAATAGAAATTATCGTTAAATCAGAAAAAAGCGAGAAGACTTACTGCATACCTTCAACAATAGAGATTTTAGTAAAAGAAGGAGACATCGTAAAAGCGGGTGACCTTATTTATGAAGGATCTATAGAATTAAAAAAACTTTTTAGAGTTGCTGGAAAAACAAAAACTCAAAAATATATTTTAAATGAAATTCAGAAAATATACGCTGGTGAGGGTGTTTCTATTAATGATAAGCACATCGAAGTTATTATAAGACAAATGTTTTCTATGGTCAAAATTGTAGATGTTGGAGATTCTATTTTTTCTCCTGGAGAAATTGTTACAAGAAGATTTTTCCACGAAGAAAATAAAAAATTGCGCCAGCAAAATAAAAAAGAGGCTAAAGCCAAAAATATTATTTTAGGTATCACAAAGGTTGCTCTTTCCACAGATAGTTTTCTTTCTGCTGCTTCTTTTCAAGAAACTTCCAATGTTTTAGTCAAGGCAGCTCTAGAGGGTAGAGAAGATGGGTTGAGGGGCCTGAAAGAAAATGTTATCATAGGTAAATTAATTCCAGCTGGTACAGGATACAAAAAATAAAAGTCATCAAAAATATTTTCTTTTTATTTTCTTATGGCCCTCAAAAAAAAGAAAAAAAATAATATAGAGAAACAAACAAAAAAAGAAAAAAATTCTCATTTTTCTCTTAAAGAAGAAACAAAAAAGAACATTTGGGGTATTATATTTTTGAGTTTAGGTATTTTTTGTTTTATAGCGATTTTCGGAGGAGGAGGTAGGATAGGGGAAAATTTAAATAACAATTTTGATCTTTTTTTTGGCAGAGCAAAAATTGTTTTTTCTCTTTTTCTTTTAATTTTAAGTTTTATATTTTTTTGGACAGAGAATCCATTTCCTTATTTTCCAGTTTTATTTGGGGGTATTTTTATTTTTATAGGTTTTTTTGGACTGTGTGGAATAGGAAGTGATAATTTTTGTGGGACACTTGGAAAAGGATTGGCTTCGCCATTTGGTTCTTTATTTGGTAGATGGGGTGGGGGGTTAATATTTTTAGCTTTATTTTTAATAGGAATTTCTATAGCTTTTGATATTCCTATTTTTAAAATCAAAAAAAGAAAAGATACTGACATTAAAGAAAATAAATTAAAAGAAGGTCAGATTGATTTTGAAATAAAAGAAATACTACCTCAAAAAATTAAAAAAGAAGAAATAAAAATTACAAAGGATATTCAAACGAAACCCCAAAATAAAAATTTAAAATACAAAACTCTTCCTTTAGATCTTCTTACTGATACTCAAGAAAAACCTTTTGGCGGAAATTTAAAGGCCAATGCTAATATTATTAAAAGAACTCTTCATAATTTTGGGATTGAGGTCGAAATGGGCGAAGTAAATGTTGGTCCAACTGTTACTCAATATACTCTTAAACCAGCTGAAGGTATTCGATTATCACGAATTGCAGCGCTATCTAATGATCTTTCTTTAGCACTAGCTGCACATCCAATTAGAATAGAAGCTCCTATTCCTGGTAAATCTTTGGTCGGAATAGAAGTACCAAATGAAAAAAGAGCTAAGGTGCCATTGCGTTTTTTACTCTCTCAAGGTGAATTTCAATTAGGTCCTCCTCTTACTTTTCCTCTTGGCGTTGATGTTAATGGCGACCCATCTTTTAGTACTTTAATAGATATGCCACATCTTTTAGTAGCTGGAGCTAGTGGTTCTGGGAAAACGTTTTTTTTAAATTCAATGATTATTAGTTTTTTATATAAGCATTCTCCAGCAGATCTTCGTTTTATTTTAATTGATCCAAAAAGAATGGAATTTTCAAATTATGAAGATATTCCTCATCTTTTAGCAAAAGTAATTGTTGATCATAAAGAAGTAGCACCAGTGCTTAAATGGTTAATAGGAGAAATGGATAAAAGATTTCATCTTTTTCAAAAAGCGAAAACTCGTAATATCGAAGAGTATAATAAAGTTCAAGTTCAAAAAGAAAAGGATACACTCCCGCTTATAGTTTTAATGATCGATGAAATGGCCGATATTATGGCAGCAAAAGGGAAAGAAGTAGAAGCAAGTATTGTTAGGCTCGCCCAAATGGCACGTGCAGTAGGTATTCATCTTGTTCTTGCTACTCAAAGACCATCTGTTGAAGTTCTTACAGGTCTTATTAAGGCTAATATTACTTCAAGGATTGCTTTTAGGGTTGGTTCACAGGTAGATTCAAGAACAATACTTGACATGGCAGGTGCCGAGAAACTTTTAGGAAAAGGGGATATGCTTTTTATATCATCTTCTTTTGGTAAACCACGAAGATTTCAAGCACCTATGGTATATTCGCAGGATATAAAAAGAGTAGTAAGATATATTTTAAAAAATCAAGAACAAAATGAAGAAAATGGTTTGGAGGAGGATTTTGAAATATTTTTAGAAGAAGCGAAAACAAAGAACGTCGAAGGAATTTCTGATTTTGATGATGAATTATATGGAGAGGCAAAAAGATTAGTTATTGAAACAAAGAAAGCCTCTGCTTCATTTCTGCAAAGAAAACTTGGAATTGGCTATGCTAGAGCAGCAAGACTTCTTGATATGTTAGAAGAAGAAGGAATTATTGGACCTAGTCAAGGTGCAAAACCAAGAGAAGTTTATTGGCAAGATACTGAAGATTACGGAAATAAAGATTTTTAATTTTTTATGGATCTTTTTTGGACAAAACATTCAAGAGAAAAAATGCAATTTTATGGATTATCTGAACAAAGAATCAAAAGAGTCTTGAGAAATCCTGATAGAATAGAAGAGGGAATAGCTCCGAAAACTATTGCTTTAATGCAAATTGCAGGTTCTAAAAAAAATCCATATGAAATTTGGGTGATGTATCAGAAAAAGGAAAAATCTTTTTACCATAAATTAACTACGAAAGATATTAAATCAAAACAAAATAATTTTATTAAAAAACCAGTGCTTAAAATTATTTCTTGTTGGAAATATCCAGGTAGAAGTCCGATAGGGGTTAAATTGCCAGTTCCAGATGAACTGAAACAAGAAATAGAAAATGTTTTAAATAAAATCAAAAAAAATGAAAAAAATTACTGAAGGAAATTTTAAAAATAAAAAAGTTTTAGTAAGGTGTGATTTTAATGTTCCTATTTCAGAAAATGGTGAAGTAATAGATGATTTTAGAATTAAAAAAACTATACCCACAATAAATTATCTTTTAAAAAACAACGCAAAGATAATTTTAATGACTCACCTTGATGATCCCGGAGGAAAAGTAGTTGATAAACTTCGTCTCGGACCAATTCAAGATAAGCTATTTGAATATTTAGATACTTCTATTTGGAAAGCTCCCGATTGTATAGGTAGAGTCGTTAAAAAAGCAGTAGAAGCAATGCAGCCAAGTGAAATAATACTTTTGGAAAATTTAAGATTTCATCCAGGGGAGGAAAAAAATGATCTACAATTTGCTAAAGAAATTGCTTCTCTGGGTGATTATTTTATTAACGATGCTTCTGGTGTTTGTCATAGAAATCACGCCTCTGTAGCGCTAATACCTAAGTACCTTGAAAGTTTTTCTGGGTTTTTATTGCAAGAAGAAATTTCTGTTTTAGAAAAAGTACTTTTGAAACCAAAACGTCCATTAACTCTTATTGCTGGGGGTGCAAAAATTTCAACTAAAATTAAATTTATTGAAAACTTTTTAAGTATAGCAGATAATATTATTTTAGGCGGAGCTATCGCTAATACTGTTTGTATGGCAAAGGGTATTAAAGTAGGTAGGTCACTTGTAGAAAAAGAAATTCTTAACACTATAAAGCAAAAATGGGATTTAACAAATACAAAATTGCATCTTCCTTTAGATGTAATTGTTGCAAAAAATCATAATATTAGATCACCAATTGGTTTAAGAGGGGTTGGCAATGTTGGTAACGATGAAATTATATTAGATATAGG
>JAQVET010000014.1 GCA_028697615.1 Minisyncoccota bacterium | reverse complement strand
ACAATAATAGTTATTACTACAAGAAGTTCAATTAAAGTAAAACTAGAGTGAGAATTTTTTTTTAGTAAAATAAAAGAGTTATTATTACTTTTATTTTTTGACATAAAATAATTATTAATAAGTATTAATATATATAATATTAATACTTTACCTTAAGCAGTTCAAGTTTAAAATTTAGCGTAAATTTGCGTTTTATCGTGGATGTATATTGGCTTTTTTTAATTCTTTAATTCTTTAATCCTTTAATTTTTTAATCCGTTAATTGATACTCTAGTAGTTTATTTTAACATTTTTATTATTACTTCACTTGGGATATTTATTTTACCTACTTTTGCAAGCTTTTTTTTACCTGCCTTCTGTTTCTCTAAGAGTTTCTTTTTGCGGCTTACATCACCCCCATAAAGAGGAGCAGTAACATCTTTGCGAAGCGCTTTTACTGTTTCACGAGCAATAATTTTTCCTCCAATACTTGCTTGAAGTGGTACAGGAAAAAGTTGTGGAGGAAAATATTCTTTTAATTTTTGAACCATCTTTCTTCCTTCTTTTTCAGCGTTATTTTTCTCAACAATTCTTGCCAGAGATGATTCTTTTCTGCCCGCAATCAAAATATCAAGTTTAATTAAATCGCTTTCTTGCCAATCAAGAATCTCCCAATTCATTGAGGCAAAACCAGAGGAGGCACTTTTCAATTCATCATAAAAATTTTCCATTAAGCGTCTCAAGGGAAGTTTAATAATTAAATTTAATTTATCAAAACCTGAAATATTTTTAGTTTCGATAATTTCTGCTCCAAAATTATTAATCAGATTATAGATTTTATTTAAATATATCGCTGGAGTAATTATATCAACCTTGCAAAAAAGTTCATAAACCTTTAAAAAACTTTCGGGAAAATCTTCGGGACAATTAGCAATAATCTCTTTTCCATCTAATGTTAAAATTTTATATGATACCGTGGGATGGGTAATAATAAGATCTATCCTGCAATCCTCTGTTAATCTCTCGCTTATAATTTGAAGGTGAAAAAGTCCTAAAAAACCCAATCTATATCCCCTACCAATAAATTCTCTTTCCTGAGGCGTGAAAGTAAAACTTGAATCATTAAGATGAAGATTTAAAATACCTTTTTTAAAGATATCAAAATCATTAGAATCTTGTGGAAAAAAATCAGAAAAAATTATCGGTTTTGGCACTTGAAATCCGGGTAGAGGAGATATTTTTTCGCGATAATCAGACAAAGCAATTGTATCCCCTACTTTTATCCTTTCCACCTCTTTTATTCCTGTTTTAATATAACCAATTTGTCCACTTTCAAGTACATCTGTTTTTTGAAGATTTGGAGAAAAAATACCAACCTCTTGTACCCTTGCCTCAATTCCTTCTCTTAAAAAATAAATTCTATCATTATTTTTTATTTGCCCATCGATTACCCTCACATATACTACAACTCCTTGATAAATATCATATAATGAATCAAAAACAAGGGCTTTAAATGGCAATTCAAAATTTATTTGAGGAGATGGAATTTTTTCTATTATTTTTTCTATAAGGGAAATGACACCATCTCCTCTTTTGGCTGAAATAGCAATAATATCGTCATCAATCTTATTTCCCAAAATATCTAAAATTTCTTTTTTTGTTTTATCTTGCTGAGCGGACTTAAGATCTATTTTATTAATAGCAGGAATAATTACTAATTTTTCTCTTTGAGCCATCTCCAAATTAAAAATCGTTTGGGCTTGAATACCCTGGGTAGCATCAACCAATAAAATAGCTCCTTCAACAGCAGCCAGTGCACGGGAAACCTCATAAGAAAAATCTGCGTGGCCTGGAGTATCAATTAAATTTAAAATATATTTTAACTGAGAATCTTTATCTTGCCAAACCATTCTAACAGGATGCATTTTTATTGTAACGCCATGTTTTTTTTCAAGCCCCATTCTGTCAAGATATTGAGGAGTAATTTTATCTTTGGGAAGTGTATTTGTTAATTCTAAAAAACGATCAGCTAAGGTTGATTTGCCATGATCAATATGAGAAATAATAACAAAATTACGAATTTTACTTTTGTTTTCTTTTTCTAGTGGCATCTTTTTTAGTTTTCTTCTGAGATTGAGACAGTGTTCTTTTTTTTCTTTCAAGGCGGAGCTTGTCAATTCTTTTAGAAATTCCGGTTTCTATTTTAAAAATAAAGATACGAAATCGACGGAGTTGCTTTTCATATCCTATTTTTAAACTCTCGCTAATATAATGAAAAAAGGAAGAGATATTTTTTTTAAAACGAAAAGATAATTTTTTTTCTTTGGGAATTTCTATTGGTTGGACTTCTGGCAGAGAACCTAAATTTTTAAGAAACAAAAACACTGCCCCGCCTAAAGAAACACAAAAAATAATAGATAATATTTGAGTAATAATCATATTTTCATTCTTTGAAATTCCTCAATCTTAATATTCTCCCCGAATTTATTTATGGCTTCATTAATTAAATCAACAATTTTTATTTTAGGATCTCTAATATATGTCTGCTCTAAAAGATCATCTACACTAGCAGGATCCATTGCGGATATCTGCATCGCTATTTCATGAGCTAATCTTTGAAATTCTTCATTTTTTGCAACAAAATCACTTTCGCAAGAAAGTTTTACCAGTGCCCCTATTTTTTTATTTTGATGGACATAAGTTTCAATTACTCCTTCTTTGGTTTCCCTTTCTTTCCTTTTAAGATTTTCTTCAAGCCCCTTTGCTTTCAAAATTTCACGGGCTTTCTCAAAATCTTCCCCTGATTCCAAAAGAGCATTTCTGCATTCCATTACAGACATATTTGTTTCTTCACGTAATTTTTTTATTTTTTCAATATTGTTTTCCATATTATTTAATTATTGAAGTGCCTTTTCTACCTCAGATAAAATATAGGTCAAAGAGGTAATAGATTCGTCATTAGCCGGTATTACAAAATCAACAGATGTTGGATCGCTATCGGTATCACATATTCCAACTACTGGGATATTTTCTTTCTTTGCTTCTTTAATAGCTAATTTTTCTGTTTTTATATCTACAACAAATAAAACATCTGGCAATCTTTTTAAATTCTTAAGTCCGCCAAATTTTCTTTTCATTTTAGCAATATTTTGATCAATTCTTAAAATCTCTTTTTTGCTTAAATTTTTAAAATCACCCTTAGCACGAGACTCCTCTAATTCCTGTAGGTGTTCCAACTGTTTTTGAACCTGAGGAAAATTGGTGATTATACCTCCAAACCATTTTTCACTAACATATGGCATACCAGTCTTTTCTCCTAATTTTTGAATTAAATCTTTAGCAGAAATTTTTGTTCCGACAAGTAAAATTAAAGCACCTTCCTTCTTTTTTTCTCTTAAAAAATCACAGGCCTGTTTTAGATACTCTCTTGTTTTAGTAATATCGATAATATCAATAGATGTTTTAGTGCCATACAAAAACTTCTTCATTTTAGGATTTCTTTTTGATTTTTTATGACCAAAATGAACGCCTGCTTCAAGCATCTCAAGGATTTCCTTGTCTTGAGAAAAAACTTTTCTTCCTTCTTCTTCCTTTTCCAAGGAAGTATTTTTTATTCTTGAAATTTTATTTTCTTGTATCATATATTAATTTTATTCATAAATTAAAATTATAACAAAAGCACTTGAATTTGTCAAAGGAATATTATATAATAATAATTCAATTTTGTCATTATTTAAAATTATGAAAAAAAATATTCATCCAAAATATTATCCAAAAGCAGAAGCCACCTGCACATGTGGCGCAACTTTTATAGTTGGTGCAACAAAACCTAAAATAGAAGTAGAGGTTTGTTCAAAATGTCATCCTTTATATACCGGATCAAAAAAAATTATTGATGCGAGAGGTCAAGTAGAAAAATTCCAAAAAAGAATAGAAAAATCTAAAAAACTTCAAAGTAAAATACAATCAAAGTCTTCAAAAGTAAAAAATCAAAAAGAAAAAAAATCAAAAACTACCTCAAAGAAAAAATAAATGCAAAAAAACCTTAGTGATCTTAAAAAAGAATACGAAGATCTTTCTCAAAAACTACTGGATCCTAAAATTATTTCTGACAAAAAGCAATATCAAGAAATTTCAAAAAGATTTTTTCTTTTGCAAAAAATAATTGAAAAGCAAGAAAAATTAAATAAAATTGAAAAAAATATTAAAGAAAGCCAAGAAATTATTGAAATTGAAAAAGATCCAGAATTAATAAACTTAGCCAAAGAAGAAATCGAAAAACTCTCAAAAGAAAAAGAAAGTATTCAAAAAGAATTAAATGAGATTAAAAATAATGATAAGAAAAAATCTTCTTCTGATAATATAATAATAGAAATTAGGGCAGGCGCTGGTGGAGAAGAAGCAGCCCTTTTTGTTAAAGATCTTTTTGAAATGTATAAAAATTTTGCCCTTAAAAAAGGGCTGTCTTTTAATTTAATTTCTGCCCACCCTACTGATCTTGGTGGCTTTAAAGAAATAATATGTGAGGTTAAGGGAAAAAAAGCAGGAGAATATTTTCAGTTTGAAAGTGGTGTACATAGAGTACAAAGAATTCCAGAAACAGAAAAAGCCGGAAGAATCCACACATCAACAGTTTCTGTAGCAGTACTCCCGAGTCCGCCAAAAGACATAGATATCCCTATAAACCCAAATGACCTTAAAATTGAAACATTTAGAGCATCAGGCCCTGGCGGACAATATGTTAATAGAAGAGATTCGGCAGTAAGAATTACGCATATCCCCAGCGGTATTGTTGTTAGTTCGCAAAATGCGAGAACCCAAATTGCAAATCGGGAAAATGCAATGAAAATTTTAAAAGCTCGTCTTTACCAACAAATTTTAGAAAAAGAGCAAAAAAAAGTAGAAAAAGAAAGAAAAACACAAATTGGAAAAGCGATGCGTGCTGAAAAAATCAGGACATATAACTTTCCACAAAATAGAATAACTGATCATAGAATTAAAAAATCGTGGGGAAATATAGAAGATATTTTTGAGGGAAATTTAGATAGAATCCTTAATGATTTTCAAAAATAAAAAACTCTACTCAATTGGAATATTCGCCTTATTTCTTAAATCATTTTCTATTTTTTTAAGGCAGGTATCTGATAAATCATATCCACACCTACTTAAAATTTCGTCCCACTCTTTGGCAGCACTTGCAACTGCACTCGCGTACCAATGATTACAATTAGCATTGCTGCCACCAAGTAAATATGCACAAGCAGCACTGTGATCATCTGGATACCTCACTACATACATACCCATTGCATAAATAGCATGGAATAAATTCCATGGATTTGGAACCTGTCCTGGAAATGCAGCCATTAATTTACTTCTGTATCCCTGCCAAGTTGAAGGCATAAACTGCGCTGGTCCCATAGCACCGGAACCGGATAAAGGAAGATTTTCTGGATGGCAGTATGGATCTCCATAAGCACTGCAAAGTTCTGAGGTAATTTCAATAAAATCCCTATATTGTCCGGATTGTGTATTCCAAATTTGTGTTCTGCCCAAATTAGTAGCAAATCTTGTTTCATGTTGCAGTATGCCAAGAAGCAAAGCTGGCCGTGCACCAGTGCCAGCAGAAGCATTAGCCACTGCACCAAAAATACTTGCCCAAGATAAATCACCTGACAAAACCCACCTTGATAAATAAGCAGAAATTTGATTCATTGCAGCCTGCAAGGATTGAAGTTCGGCTCTAACTCGTACCATTTCTCTCTCAAGAGGAGTTTTAGCATTTTGAATTTCTTTTAAATAATAAGATTGCTGCTCCTGCTTTACGGCCAAACTTTGTATTTGCATTGCTTTTTCTGCTTTTAATTTTTCTTGCTCTGCTTTCTTTTGAACCAATGCATCTTTTTCTTTCTGCAAATTATCTCTCGCCTCTTTAATATCAGCCATACTTCTTTGAAGGTTTTTTTGAATACTATTCATCTCTATAACTTTTTGAGAAATTTCCGATAAATTACTCTGTTTCAAAAACATCTCTATAGTTGAAAAAGAATCATACTTATAAATAACCAAAATAATTTCTTTTAAAATTTCTTTTTGTTTTTTGATTTTTTGCTCTAAATCAGAAATCGCCTTTTCTCTTTGAGAAATAGCGCTATTTAATTGGCTAATACTTAAATTTAAATTAGAAATGTTTGTATTTAGATAACTTATATCTGTTTCTATTTTTGAAATATACCACTGGGTATTATTTTCTTTTTGTGAAAGGTTATTTAATTTATTTTCTATATTTGCTTTATCCCTTTGAAGATCTTGAAGCTGCGCCTGGCATTTCTTTTGAATATTTGCAGCCACAAGTTCTCCGCATTCTTCAAAAATTTTCTGAGCCGATGATTCGTTAATATCTTTGCAATTTATATTAGAAACCCCACTGCAAAAATCACTCTGCTCATTAAGAGTTAATCCTTGAAAAATAGGAATAAAAATTGATAAAGATAAAAATACAACTAAAATTTTCTTTTTTATCATATTTATTTTTAATTTTATAATTTTAAATCAAAAAATAAAAAATATCAAACTATTTTAAAATAAAAAATTTTAAAATACAACATTTTTAAATACAACATTAGATTTTAAACAAAAAAACATAATTTTATTACTCCCTTAGAATTTTAAATGGAAAAGATGTCAAATCAATAATCTTAGAAGGTTTTCTTTTGGGCAAAAAATCAATTTTAACTGCAAGATCTGGTTTATGTTTTTCTCTCTTAAATTGCTTCATAATATCTTCAAAATTTGTTGATGAAGGTTTACCTGAGATATTAGCAGATGTTCCTATTAAGGGACGATTAATTTTTTCTAAAACTATATTCAAAAGAGAAAAATCTGGCACACGGAGAGCGATTGTATCTTTTTCAACGCCGTAAATATTCTTTTTTGTATCTTTTCTTTTTAATATTGCTGTTACCTGGCCAGGCCAATTTTTATTTAGAAATTTTTCTTCTCTTGAGCCAAAAGCTGCTAATTTCTTTGCCTCGCTAATATCTGAAATAAAAATCGGCAATGACTTTTTATAATCTCTTTTTTTTATCTGAAATACCTTATCTACCGCTTTTTTATTCGTCGCATCTGCTAAAAGACCATAAACAGTATCTGTAGGAAACATAACAACCCCGCCGTTTTTTAAAATATCTATTGTCTCTTTTATAATTTTTTTAGTATTTTCCTCATTTAAATTTATTATCTTCATATTGACTTATTAATCTTTTTGAGTTATATTTATAGATTATATTATATATAAAATTATAAAATCAAATCTATGACAATAATAAAAGAAAAAGGATACCTTAAAGATTATAATAATTATTTAAAACCCATTCAAGTTAATGATATTGTTGATGGAAAAATCATAAATAAAACCAAAGAAGGTATTTTTTTAGATTTGGGAAGATATGGTAGCGGCATCATTTGGAAAAAAGATGTAGTAGAATCAAATAAAACATTTAGCTCTTTAAAACCTGGAAAAGTAGTAAAGGTGAAAATTGTCGATATTGATAATGATCAAGGACTTCTTGAGGCTTCTTTAGCTGAAGCCGAAAAAGAAAATGTATGGCGAGAAATAAAAGAAAAAAAAGTCCAAAAAGAAGAAATAGAACTCCCTGTTATAAATGCAAATAGAGGAGGACTGATACTAGAATATAAAGGGATAAAGGGATTTCTTCCGACTTCGCGATTATCAAAAGAAAATTATCCTGATACAGGCGGAGACAAAGAAAAAATAATGGAAAAATTAAAAAAACTTATTGGCAAAAAAATTAAAGTAAGAATTATTTCCACCTCTGAAAAAGAAGATAGACTCATTTTTGAAGAAGTAAAATAAAATAGCCATAATATTTTTTTAAAATTCTCATTAAAAAATTTTTATTGCCTTAATATATAATAAATATGAAAAATTTTTTAAAAAATTTTTTACTATTAATTTTAATTTTTGTTTTTTTTGGAGCAATAGTTAGTTTATTTAATAAACCTCAAAACGTAGAAAATATAGGATTCAATACATTGGTGAAGCAAATTGAAAATAATGAAGTTAAAAAAATTGAGGTGTATGATACGGGGGATATTTTTATTGAACTCAAAAATGGTAAAAAAGAAATAACTCAGAAAGAAATTACAAGTAGTTTAGAAGAAATTTTGGCTATCTATGATATAAAAGCCGATACACTTAAAACAATTGATATTAGTTATAAAAAAAGTAGTAATAATGAAATTTGGATATGGGTAGCAGTATCAATACTACCACTTATCTTTTTTGGTTTATTCTTTTGGTGGATGATGAGACAGGGACAACAGGGTGCCATGCAAGCATTTCAGTTTGGTAAATCTCAAGCGAAACGTTTTGGTGCTGGCGGACCAGTTGATGAAAAAGTTACATTTAAAGATGTAGCTGATCTGCTTGAAGCAAAAGAAGAACTTCAAGAAGTAGTCCAATTTTTAAAAAATCCCAAAAAATTTTTAGATATGGGAGCAAAGATCCCTCGGGGTGTTTTATTAATCGGACCTCCCGGTACTGGTAAAACACTTTTGGCTCGAGCAGTAGCTAATGAAGCAGGAGTACCATTTTTTTATTCTACTGGTTCAGAATTTGTAGAAATGTTTGTTGGAGTGGGTGCTTCAAGAGTTAGAGATCTTTTTGACACTGCTAAAAAAAATGCCCCTTGTATTTTGTTTTTAGATGAACTTGATGCAGTAGGAAGACACAGAGGTGCTGGTCTTGGCGGTGGTAATGATGAAAGAGAGCAAACACTTAATCAAATTTTAACTGAAATGGATGGCTTTGAAAAAAATTCTGGAGTTATTGTACTCGCAGCAACTAATCGACCAGATATATTAGATCCTGCTCTCTTAAGACCGGGAAGATTTGACAGAAGAATTATTCTTGATGAACCAGATATTGATGGTCGAGAAGAAATTCTTAAAATCCATGGCCGAGGAAAACCTTTAGCAGAAGATATAAATTTAAGAGAAATAGCCGAAAGAACACCAGGATTTTCTGGAGCAGACCTGGCAAACCTAATGAACGAAGCGGCAATTTTAGCAGCAAGGCGTAATAAAAAAGAAATCACACAAGATGAACTTAGAGAGGCAATAGAAAAAGTACTTTTGGGACCAGAAAGAAAAAGTCATATATTAACAGAAAAAGAAAAAGAAATAGCGGCGTACCATGAAGCAGGTCATGCTCTTGTTGCTTCTCTTATGCCAGAATCTGAACCAGTGCAAAAAATATCTATTATTTCTCGTGGTAGGGCTGCTGGCTACACTTTAAAGCTACCGTCAGAAGAAAGACATCTAAAAAGTAAAAAAGGATTCATTGCAGATCTTGCCACATTGCTGGGAGGATACTGTGCAGAAAAAATAGTATTTGACGATATTACAACTGGTGCTTCTAATGATCTTCGCGAAGCCACGAAAATTGCCCGGCAACTTGTAACAGAATTTGGAATGTCAAATTTAGGACCAATTACATTTGGGGAAAAAGAAGAACTTGTATTTTTAGGAAAAACAGTCTCAGAACAAAGGAACTATTCTGAAAAAATTGCTGAAAAAATTGACAATGAGATAGAAAAACTTATAAAAAATGCTCAAAAAAATGCAGAGGAAATTTTAGAAAAAAATAGAGATCTTCTTAATAAAATAGCAAAAACATTAATGGAAAAAGAAACTATTGAGAGAGGAGAATTTGAAGAGTTGATTAAAGAAAAAAATCATAAAGCGGCCAAAAGAATTAAAAAAATAAAACAAAAAGATATAAAAAAACAAAAAAATAATACTAATATAGAAAAAAATACGCAATCTAAAAAAATCAATAAATAATTTTACTTTAACTCAGATTTAACAAGGGGTACTACCTTTATATTTATCAAGGGCATTTAGCTCAGTCGGTTAGAGCGCCACTCTTATAAAGTGGAGGTCACTGGTTCGAGTCCAGTAATGCCCAAAATGCCCTTGGCGACATATATTACCAAAGGCAAAATACAAATTCACCACAAAAATTTTATTTTTAGTTATTATTTAGTACTAATTAGATAAATTTTATCTTCGGCGCATATGGGAATCGAACCCATGTTACTAGGTTGAGAACCTAGCGTCCTAGGCCACTAGACGAATGCGCCATTATTATTTTAAAAATTTAAAAGATAACTTTTATAAAAACACTACTTTCGTCTTTAGAGTAGCGGATATTAATTTCACCGCCAAATGTTTTTTTAATTTTTTTAGCTAATCTTACTGCTAATTGATTTTCTGTTGTAGTGATAATAATTTTATTTTTATTTAACTGTTTTACTTTTAAAATTCTATCTTGAGGATCACGCTCTCTTGCTTCCCGACCAAAATTATTAATTAAAGACAAAAGATCTTCTTTTATTTTAACATCGATATTTTCAATCACCACTTTCCCCTCATATGTTCCTTCTTTCTCTGCCCTGCAAGCTGGACACAATGAAAAATTTAAAGATTTCTCTTTTGAAATTTCTGGATAATCCTCTAAACGATGATGCCATGACTTATAAAAATAAACAGCATTACAATTTCTACATAAAACTATATTTTTTTTACCCTTGCCAAATTCACTTTCCTCTTTTTTAGGTTTGGGAAAATGTGACTGTTTTCTATGTGGTAAATTCATTTTCATAGTTCTTTTTTAGCTTTTCTTAAAAACCAAAGAATAAAAAGTAAAACTATTGTAACGATAGTAGCAAGTTCATACATTTTGCAACCAACTGCCATACCAATAGAAGCACTTGCCCATAAAGCCGCGGCAGTAGTTAATCCCTCAACCCTATTTTCTTTTTGAAAAATTAACCCAGCACCCAAAAAACCAATACCCATTACAATCGTAGCTGCAATCCTTGAAGGGTCAAAAGATGCATTAGAAACATCTTGAAATCCTAATCGAGAAATAATTGTAAACGCAGTAGATCCTACGGCCAAAATAGCCATTGTTCTTGCTCCTGCTTGTTTACCGCTACTCTCTCTTTCATAACCAATTAAACCACCTAAAAAAGCAGAAAGTAAAATTTGTAAAAGATATTCAAAAAATAAAAGCATATTTTGAATTTAAAATTATTAAAAATATAAAATCTTTATCTACAAAAATATTTCTTAAAGAAATTTTATAAAATAATTAATAACTACTGTAATTTATTCTATTTTAAAAACCAAATATCCTTCTTTAACTTTCTGTTCAGTTTGAATGGCTACTTCATCTCCTTTTTTACCAAATTGAATTGGCTGATGATCAACCTGCATAGATTTAATTTCTTGTTCAAATTGATTTTCTCCTTTCTGAAATTTCACTCTATCTCCCAAATTAACATCATCTTCTAATTTTACAATAGCCGCCATTGTATGTGGAAAAAAATGCGTAACTCTACCAATTAATTTTTCCTCTGAATTAAAATTATTTTCTTGCATAAAAATTTAAATTTTTACGACCTTTTCTTTTTTAATAAGTAAAATAAGTTTTTCAACTAATCTTTGTGGATTTGTATCAAAAACAATTTTGGAATGAATACGCCCTCTTTTTTTAGCGTCATTAACAATTTTTTTTAAATCATCGGCAATACCCCCTGTTCCCTCTAAAACCCCAATTGGTTTTTGATCTTCAAAGGCAATGGTAAATTCATTTAATGTCCCCATTCTTCCACAAATAAAAATAATACCATCGGAAGCACGTGTTAAAAGAAGGTTCCTACCAGAGTAATTAAAACCAGTATAAACAATAACATCAAAATAATCTATAGGCAATTTATAAACATTTATATGTTCTCTTTCTGAAGCAGCAGGAGAAAAACCAATTGAAATTCCATTTTCTTCTTTAGCTCCTTTTGCTGCCCAATAAGGAATACCAGTAGTTGCACCAGTAATAACTACTCCGCCTTGCTTTACTATTTCTTTTCCAACTTCTCGAGATAGCTCTAAAGCACAATCACTACAACAATCGGTCTTAGCAGCACCAGAAACACAAATTTTATATTTCATCATAAATTAAATAAAATCTTAAAATAAAAACAGAATATATAATATTGTAAAAATAATTTTAAAAAAATTCAAGATGTCGTTAAAAATACAAAAGATGCCTTATCTAAAAATTAATTAATAAAATAATAATTAAAAAATTAGTAAAATTGTATTTCAATTGGTTATAATTTGGCTGTTTAATAAAATGAAAATTTATTTTTTTGTTTTTATTTTTTCTTTTTTAATTAAATCGTAAGATTTAATCGTAAATCAATCATCCTTCACAATAGTATTATTCATAAACTCATCAAGATTAAATTCTTCATCATTTTTTTTAGGGATACTATTGGGATTTCTAAAGTTGGTAATATTATTTCTTTAATAAAAGGAGTTTTTTCTTTTAGAATAGAACTGTAAATAAATAACCATCGCATCCAATAATCAAAATTACAACTAAAATTAATAGTATATTTTGAATTTTTATAATTTGTTTTTTTTAATAATTACTAATAGTTTTGACTATTTATTATTTC
>JAQVET010000013.1 GCA_028697615.1 Minisyncoccota bacterium | reverse complement strand
AAAGAAAAAATTCCTATTTCCTACTTGGAAAAAATAATGGCAAAATTAAAAAAGGCAGGTCTTATTAATGTAAAGAAAGGCGCTGGTGGTGGATATTTTTTATCCCTACCTCCAAGTAAAATCAAAATAGGGCAGATAATAAAAGCATTGGAGGAAAAGATGGATTTAGTTTTTTGTTTGGGCATTTCAAAGAAGAAATGTCCGATGCAGAAAAATTGCGAAACAAAGATCGTTTGGGAGAAGGTTCAAGGGGCAATTATTTCTACTTTAAATTCACTTACTTTATTTGACTTAATAAAAAATGAAAAATAGTAATAAAAACAAAATTATTTATTTAGATTATGCCGCAACAACACCTGTTGATCCTCGCGTTTTAAGGGCAATGTTGCCATATTTTTCAGAGAAATTTGGTAATACAATGTCTTTACACTCTGTGGGAAGGCAGGCAAGGTTAGCATTAGAAAAATCAAGAGAGAAAATAGCAAGTATTATTGGTGCAGAATCCAAAGAAGTTATTTTTACAGGTTCAGCGACAGAAAGCAATAATTTAGCACTAAAGGGTATTGCTTTTGCTAATAAAAATAGAGGTAGGCATATTATTATTTCTCCAATTGAGCATCCCTGTATAATAGAAAGCGCAAAATGGCTTGAGAAACAAGGTTTTAAAATAACTAAATTAAAAGTTGATAAATATGGTCTTGTAGATCCGAGAGATGTTGAAAAATCGATTACAAAAGATACAATTTTAGTTTCAATAATTCACGCTTCAAATGAGATTGGCACAATTGAGCCAATCGAAGAGATCGGTAGGGTAATAGAAAAATTTAATCTTAAAAATCCAAATTCAAAAATATACTTCCATACCGATGCTGCTCAAACATTTGGCAAAATACCTATTAATGTTCAAAAACTTAAAGTAGATCTTCTTACCGCTTCTTCCCATAAAATTTATGGTCCAAAAGGAGCGGCCATTCTTTATATTAAAGAAGGCACAAAAATAGAGCCAATTTTACATGGAGGTGAGCAGGAGATGGGAATTAGATCATCAACGATTAATGTTCCTGCAATTGTCGGTTTTGCCAGAGCAGCAGAAATTTGCCAAAAAGAAATGGATAGAGAATCAAAAAGATTAAGTAAATTAAGAGATATATTAATTGATGGAATTTTAAAATCAGTGCCAAATTCTTTTCTAAATGGTCATCCTCAGAAAAGATTGCCAAATAATATTAATTTTTCATTCGATTTTGTAGAAGGCGAATCGATTGCTATACAACTTGATTTACTTGGTATTTGCGTTTCAACTGGCTCTGCATGTTCATCAGCAAAATTAGAGCCAAGTTATGTTTTACTTGCGCTTGGGTTTGCTCCCCAAAGGGCTCATAGTTCTTTAAGATTGAGTTTGGGCAGAAAAACAACAAGGAAGGACATTGATTATGTTTTAAAGATTTTACCAGAGATAATAAAAAATTTAAGAAAAATTTCACCATTTTAAAATATGAAAAAATTACAAAAAAATTTAAACAATCAAAAAGAGACTGGCATTTATAGCAATGAGGTAATGAGACACTTTCAGCATCCTCATAATATAGGAGAAATTAAAAATCCAGATGGTGTGGGGAAAGTGGGAAATATCTTATGTGGAGACGTGATGTGGCTTTATATTAAAGTAGGGAAAGATAAAAAGGGAAGAGAGATTATTAAAGATATAAAATTTAAAACATATGGTTGTGTTGCTGCTATTGCTACAAGTAGTATTATTACAGATTTAGTAAAAGGTAAAACCCTAAAAGAAGCAATGGGTATCAATAAGGAAAAAATAGTTAATTCCTTGGGCGGTTTGCCACCAGTAAAAATTCATTGTTCAGTTTTGGCAGTTGACGCGCTTTGCGAAGCAATTTATGATTATTTAAAAAAGCAAAAAAGAGAAATCCCGCAGGATTTGCAAAAAATCCACCAAAGAATAGAAAAAGAGAAAAAAATTATTGAAGAAAAATATAAAGATTGGATTCAGGTGGAGGAGGATTCAATTAAAGAATTAAAAAATTAACGTATTAAAGAATTAAAATAACTCAAAGTTTAAAACCCAAAATCATATTTAAAACTTAAAAGTACGACCTAAAGAATTAATAATTCGAACGTTTCGAACAATTAGAACAATTTGAACCCCACTGAAAAGTTGTTATTGTTTGTTATTTAAAGTTTTATAGATAAATACGGTAAAATAGAACGAGTTTTACAACGGATTTAATATTCGCAAAAAATAATTTTTTGATAAAATAAATTATTTATTAAATTATTAAAAACAAAAAACTGGGTTTATGTTTTTAGTATTTGTATGAACAAAACAAATAAAAAAAGATTCAAGATAGCGGTGGCAATGTCTGGAGGACTAGATAGTTCAGTTGCTGCCGCTATATTAAAAAAACAAGGATATGATGTTATCGGTGTTTTTATGAAACTTTCTTCTCAGAAAAGTTTTTATGAATCTGAAGCAAGGGCAAGAAAAGTGGCAAAAATTTTAAATATTCCTTTTTATGTTTTTGATTTTGAAAAAGAATTTAAAAAGAAAATTATTAAATCTTTTTTAAAAGAATATAAAATGGGCACAACGCCAAATCCCTGCGTATTGTGTAATAAGGAAATGAAATTCGGACTTTTATTAGAAAAAATTTTATCTTTAAATATAGATTTCATCGCAACAGGACACTATGCTCGTCTACGACGGGAAATTGTAAATTCTAAATCCGAAATTAAAAAATATAAATATCAATTATTAAAGGCAAAGGATAAATATAAAGATCAATCATACTTTTTATGGAGATTATCTCAAAAGCAACTAAAGAGGATTTTATTTCCGATTGGTAATTATACAAGAAGAGAGGTTGAAAATTTAGCAAAAAAATTTAAATTTGATTTTCTTTTAAAAATTAAAAAATCAACTGAGATTTGTTTTGTTCTAGCAACAACTAATGATTTTTTAAAAAATCATTTAAAAGAAAATCCAGGCAAAATTGTAGATACCAAAGAAAAGATTTTGGGCGAGCACCAGGGTCTTTGGTTTTATACTATCGGGCAAAGAAAGGGGATAAGACTTGCTTCTGGCCCTTATTATGTTTTAGATAAAGATATTAAAAATAATCTTTTAATTGTGACAAAAAATGAAAAAGATTTATATAAAAAAGAGTTAATTGTAAAAGATGTTAATTGGACATTAGGCAGAAAACCTAAAATGCCAATTCAGGTTATGGCAAAAATTAGATATCGCCATAAATCTTCACCCGCTACTATTTGTCATTTTAAATCTAATAAATACTATTTAAAGTTTGATCTGCCTCAGCGTGCTCCTGCGCCAGGTCAGTCAGCCGTATTTTATTCTTGCAATAATAATCTGAAAGAATCTGACGAATTAATTGGTGGCGGTATTATTTGTTAAGTAAAAAATAGCCATTTAAGTGGCTATTTATAATTCGGGGTGCTGGGAGTCGAACCCAGTCTACATGCTCCCAAAGCATGCGTACTACCGGCATACTCCACCCCGAAGTTGATTTTAATAATTATTATAACTTATAATTAAAAAGTAGGCAACTCGTAGATAGACTAAAGAATTAAAGAATTAAAGCATTTACTGATTAACCACAGGTTAAAATATTTTATTAATTTTTTTTAAAATCAGTTTTTAAGTTTTTTTAAATTTTGAGTTTGTTTGTTGGATTTGTATTGTCTCAGCGTCTTGCATAGTGTTTATTAGATTCTATATTAAAATATGTCTTTTTCCAGGAGGTTTTTTTATTACTCTTTGGCTTTTATTGCCGGTGTTATTATTGCTTCTTATTCTGATGTAAATATATTTTTCTATTTTGGTTTTTTGATTTTGGGAATTTTAATTTTTTGTGTTTTTTATCAAAAGAAAGAAGTTGCTATTTTGGGACTTTGTTTTTTGTTTTTAGTATTTGGAATGTTTTGGGAAGAAAAATTTGAAGCAAAGTCAATTCCCTCTGGCCCTAAAAATATACATTATTTTAATAATAAGGGCGAGATAACATTTAAGGGGACTGTGTATGGTGAGCCAGAAAGAAAAACTGATAAACAGAAATTAAAACTTAAAGTAAATAGTGTTTTTATTGACAATAAAGAAATTAGTTCGGAAGGTAACGTCCTTTTAAGTATGCCGATCTATCCAGAATATTTCTATGGAGATGAAATTTTGGTTAAAGGGAAATTACTTACCCCAAAGGAATTTCCTGATTTTAATTACAAAAATTATTTGGAGAAAGATTTTATATATTCAGTGGTTTATAGTCCAGAGATAAAGGTTTTATCAAAAAATAACGGCAATAGATTTTTTGCAAAGATATTAAAATTTAAAGACGAATTTATAGAGGTTGCCCAGGCTGTTCCTCCTCCTGAAGGAGCACTTTTGGAGGGTATGACACTTGGAGAAACGAGGCGTTTCTCAACAGATTTTCAAGATGAACTTTCAAAATCAGGGCTTTCTCATATTGTAGCAATTTCTGGAATGAATATTATAATTTTGTTTGAAATTTTTTTAACAATTTTTTTATTTTTTGGTCTTTGGCGAAAGCAAGCAACATTTTTGATAATTATAATTTTAGGGTTTTATATTTTATTTATAGGTCTGCCAGCCTCAGCAGTAAGAGCGTATATCATGGGAATTTTTTTATATTTAGCAAAAGCAATTGGCAGGCAAAGCACCTCTTCAAGAAGTATAGTTTTTGCAGGAACCGCTATGATATTTCAAAATCCATTAATTGTTGCTCGAGATGTTGGATTTCAACTTTCTTTTTTGGCTTCTTTGGGCCTTATTTATGTTTTTCCAATTTTGAAAGAAAAATTCTCAAGAGAATCTCAGGATTCTAAAATTAAAGATCTTATTTTAACTACACTTGCCGCGCAAAGTTTATGCTTTCCATTAATTGTTTTTAATTTTGGAAATATTCCAGTTCTATCTCCAATTTCAAATATTTTAGTTGTTCCATTTTCGCCATATTTACTGGCAATTGGTTTTATTTATCTACTTTTGGGTTTTTTATTGCCTATTTTAATTTTACCTCTTTCTTTTATTGTGGAAATATCATTTTCTTGGATAAGTTTTATTGCAAAAAATTTTGCCCTTTTGAATAATTTTTTTCTCACTCCGCCTTTTAGTTTAATTTTTATTTTAGTTTTAATTATTGCCTTATTTATTTTTTTAAAGAAAAAAACCTCCACTAAAGTGTCATTGGAAAAAGCATGATATTTTTAGATATTAAAGAGTGCAATCAATATGTGACCAATCTGAATATGGACTTCCGACACCAAGAAGAGTAATAATTGTATTAACAATAATCCAAGCGCCAAAAACGATGACTAATCCCAATACCGTCGCTCTTATTATATCTTTTGCTAAGCTAATTTGACTTGGATTTCCCCTTGCAGTAAGATACATAATTCCTGCAATCAATATTGAAATAACTGCAAGAGGTCCTGCAATGCACCAGGTTAAATAACAAATAATATTTTGAATTAGTTTAAAAAGATAACAAAGATTACATTTTGGGCCAGGGTTATTTGTCATTGAACAGGGTACAAGATGTTGATCGCATCGTCCCAAGCATTGAGAATCACCAGGTGTTTGTTCACCTGGTTCTATGGGTGGAGGCATATCTTTTGAGAGAAATATTTTACAACAAAGATCAGGAGATAAGTTTTCTAAACATACATTCCACATTCCCATATAATTATTCCCTTCGGTTCCTTTAATTGTGGTTTCGCCTACAGCACCAGTTTGCTGAATTCCATGCTGTCTTTGAAATTCTTTTATGGCATTACAAAGATTTCTATCATATACTCCAGTAATAGGGCCACCATAAATTCCAAGTTTTTTAAGATAAAATTGAAGAGTATAAACCTCACAGTTTCGTTTGTCCCCATAACCGATATTTGAGTCACATTTCCAAACATTTCCAGTTTTACATTTTCCATAATCAATATTGCAAGGATCACCTCCATTATCCGCTATATTTTTTTGAAGCTCGAGGTCGCAAGCAATTTCCTTTCCAGTTTCATTACCAATTTTCCAACTGTTACAATAAGGACAAGAGGTAGTAGGGGTGCCTGAAACTTTTTCCGTACAATTTCCAATTGAAGCATATCTATTACAAAATGAAGGGAAAGGAGGTTTATCTGAATCAGTGCTTTTAAATGTTTTTAAATCACAATCCGATGGTATAGAACTTTGCGCTTTTACGTTTTTTTCGGAGAAAATAAAAAAGTTCAATAATATTGAAATTATAAAAATAAAAACAACACTTGAGGCGGAAATAATGAAAATTTTTCTTTTTTGCATTTAATTTATTTTTTATGTAAAATTTTTAACCCTTTAGTTTAATATAGATAATTTTTTAGGGAAAATCAAGGTATGCCCAACAAAAGAAAAATATATTATTTTGGAATTGGAGTTTTTGCTGTGGCGCTTATATTTTTATTTCAAGTAAGTTTTTCACTGCAAACTCCTGATTTTTTGGAAGTCAATTTTTTTGACATTGGTCAAGGTGATTCAATTTTAATTGAAATTCCTCAAAAAAATTATAATCAGGGTTTCGCGGCCTTGCCTAATTTTTTTAAAAATCAAAATAGATTTCAAGTTTTAATTGATGGGGGACCAGACGGCAAAGTGGTAGAAAAAATTAAAAAAGAAATTCCATTTTTTGATAGAGAAATTGAAATGATATTTTTGACCCATCCTGATTCAGATCATATTAACGGTTTATTTGAGGTTTTAAAAACTTATAAAGTAAAAAAGATATTCTTATCAGAGATTAATGACGATAAAAACTATCTTTATAAAAGTTTTTTAGAATTAGCAAAAACAAAAAATATTGAGACAATATTTGTAAAAACAGGAGACAAAATTCAATTAAACCAAGACACAAATTTTTATATCCTTTGGCCAAAAGAAAGTTTTTCTGGTGATGTTAATGAAAAATCGATTGTTTCGCATTTTTGTTTTATAGATTTTTGTGCTTTATTTACTGGCGACATATCTCAAAAAATTGAATATTTGCTTTTGGCACAGGACGTTAATTTAAAAGATGAATTTAAAAGTTCATTTGGACTTGAAAGTGAGATTTTAAAAGTGGCGCATCATGGAAGCAAACATTCTACAGATAAGTATTTTTTAAAAAAAGTAGATCCAAGCGTGGCAATTATTTCTGTTGGTGAAAATTCCTTTGGTCATCCAGCAGAGGAGGTATTGAATTTACTTTCCGATTTTGGTATAAAGACACTGAGAACAGATTTTAATAGTGATATAAAAATAATATCAGATGGTCGAAATTATAAAATAATTACACAAAATAATTAAATATAAAAAAAATATGCAAAACGAACATCCAAGAGAAGAAAAAACTTTTGTCTTAATAAAGCCCGATGGTGTAAAACGTGGGCTTATTGGTGAAATTATAAATAGAATTGAAGAAAGAGGTCTTAAAATTGCTGCTTTGGAAATGGTTTGGGCGAAAAAAGATCAAATTGATAATCATTATCCAAAAGATGAAAATTGGATTCGTCGTTTGGGAGAAAAAACATTGGCAAATTATAAAGAATATAATATTGATCCAATAAAAGAGTTGGGTACCGACGATCCAATGGAAATTGGTAAAAATGTTCGTTCCTGGCTTATTGATTATATGACATCTGGTCCAATGGTAAAAATGGTGATAGAAGGAATCCATGCTATTGCAATGATGAGAAAAATTGTTGGGAAGTCAATTCCATCACAAGCAGAAATGGGAACAATTAGAGGAGATTTTTCAATTGACGATGCCTTTGCTGCTAATAAAGAAAAAAGAGCGATTCATAATTTAGTTCATGCTTCAGAAAATGAAGAAGAAGCAGAGCATGAAATTAATCTCTGGTTTGCTCCAGAGGAAATACACTATTATAAAAGAGCAGAAGAGGAGTTGATGCTGTAGCTCCTACAAATTACAAATACGATACAAATAGCATCAATTAAACAATTTTCCCGAGAACAGTTCTCGGGAAAACTTGAAAAAAGAGGAGATCAGGTTTATAATTAATATTAATTATCAATTAAAGAATTAAAAGATTAAATTAAAAAATAATAGATTAAAATTATAAATTAAACATAAATATATGGCTAAAAAAGAAGAGCATCAAAAACCATCTCTTGAAGACACTATTTCAATTTTAAAAGACAAGTTTGGCGAAGGAGCAATAATGAAACTTGGTGAGGTGAGACATGTTGATGTCGAAGCAATTCCTACAGGTTCTATTTCTTTGGATTTAGCTTTAGGGGTTGGTGGGGTTCCAAAAGGAAGAATTATTGAAATTTATGGTCCTGAAAGTTCTGGAAAAACCTCACTGGCCTTGCATATTATTGCTGAAACTCAAAAGAGAGGAGGAATTGCTGCCTTTATTGATGCTGAGCATGCTTTGGATCCCGATTATGCTAAACGTCTTGGTGTAAATGTCGATGATATTTTAATTTCCCAACCAGATACAGGCGAGCAGGCACTTGATATTGTTGAAACATTAGTAAAATCTGGGAATATTAGTTTGATTGTTGTTGATTCGGTTGCTGCCTTGACTCCTCGAGTAGAGATTGAAGGTGAAATGGGTGATCAGCATATCGGGCTTCAGGCACGTTTAATGAGTCAAGCGTTAAGAAAATTAACAGCAACTGCTGCAAAAGTAGGAACAACAATTATATTTTTAAATCAAACAAGAATGAAAATTGGTGTTTTGCCCTTTATGAACCCAGAAACTACACCCGGAGGAGTAGCGTTGAAATTTTATTCCTCAGTGAGAATTGAATTAAGACCAAGGGCAAAAATAAAAAAAGGCGAGGAAATTGTTGGAAATCGAGTAAAAGCTAAAGTGGTAAAAAATAAGGTTGCCGCACCGTTTAAAACAGCAGAATTTGATATAATGTATAACCAGGGGATTTCAAGAGAGGGGGATTTAATAAATACCGGAGTTAATTTTGGGGTTATAGATAAAAAGGGTAATATTTATAAATTTAAAGATCAGGTTTTGGGTAATGGAATAGAAAAAGCAAAAACTTATTTAAAAGAAAATCCAAAAATAGCAAAAGAATTAGAAAAAGAGATTATTAAAAAATGGCAAGAAGAAAGTAAATAAAAATTTAAATCTGTGATTTTTGGTCATAAAAAAAACATTTTATTTTTATCTCAAAAAATTAAAGAAGGAAATCTAGCCCATAGTTACTTTTTTGAAGGTATTTCGCAAATTGGTAAAAAGAAGGTAGCTATAGAACTCGCTAAATATCTTGAGGGAGATCATAATCTCTCTTTTTTTGATTTTACTCAAAAACAAGAATGCTTGTGTAAAATATGTAATCAAATCGATAAAAGTATTTTCCCTGATGTTGAGGTGGTAACAGTCCAGGAACAAAAAAGTGAGATAGGCATAAAGAACATCAAGGAAATTGAAAGAAAATCATCTTTAGCAACACCATTTCCATTTAAAATTTTTATTTTTGATGAATCTCAAAATTTTTCTCACCAAGCAATAAGTGCTCTTTTAAAAACAATCGAAGAACCAAGAAAAAAAAGTTTTTTTATTTTTGTTGGTCAAAATTCTGCCTTTCTGCCCCAAACAATTCTTTCAAGACTTCAGGTTTTAAGATTTACACCTCTCTCAAAAAATGAGATAATTGATTTTTTAGAATATAATAATATTAAAAATTACAATAAAAAGATAATTGATTTATCAATGGGCAGGCCAGGTTTAGTTTTTAATCTTGCTCTTGACAATTCTTTTAAAAAATATTATAATATAATAGTTAGGTTCTTAATAAATTTTAATAAAACTCCGATATATAAAAGATTAGAATTTATTGAAACACTAAACAAAGTTGAATTATTAAATGATTTTTTAGATTTGGGGGTTATTTGGTTTCGTGATCTCTTAATACTAAAAGAAACAGGAAACTATATTAATTTAAAATCATTTCAAGATACTTTAGAAACTCAAATGAAGGAAATAGATATTGAAGATATCAAAAAGATCATTAATAATTTTGAAGAAGTGAAAAGAACTATAACTTTCTATAATGTTAACGCACGACTTTTGGTAGAAAATTTAGTTTTAGGGCTTTAACTTTAATTAAATTGTAAATTAAAGATTATAAAAATATGGATATTAAAACATTTGGATATATTTTACTTTCAGCATTTGGTGTATTTTTCTGTTTTGAGGCATTTCAATTTGTAATGGGGATTGATATCCCTGCTTTTGGAGTTGGCGAAGGTGTTTTTGTATCTCAAAATATGGGATTTGATTGGGAAAAATTAATATTTACTGACGAAGGTATACATTTTGATCAAAAATTAACAGTTGATCCAAAAAATCCAAATACCCTGTATTTAGCATCTGTAAATTCAGTTTTTGAATCAAAAGTTTCAACCCAAGCATTAGAAAAAAAGCCAGTAAATTTCAAAGATGTAAGAAATGTTTCAGGGGTATCTGAAGTTTTTATTAATCCTTCTGATACAAAAAACCAATATATAATTTTAAATGAGAGCGGACAATCAAAACTCTTGGTTTCTTTCAATGGTGGAGAGGATTTTAATACATCATATATTGCTCCATCTGGAGATAAAATTTTATCTTTTGCAATTTCTCCAACAAACCCTAATTATATTATTTTGGGAACAAAAAAGGGGATAATTTCTCTATCTTCTGATTATGGAACCACATGGGCACAGAAAGAAGATTTTGAAGATGGTATTTTAAAGATTTATTTTTCTCCTCATAATTTTAAAAATATTTGGTTTTTAACTCAAGGAGGAGATGTTTTTGCTACATTTGATCTTTTTGATAGTTATAATAGTTTAAATGAGATTGTTTCAGAGGAAAGTTTAGAAAAAGTAGAAAGCGAAGTCTCTGTTGGTAGGTTCAAAGATATTAAAATTGACCCAAATATTAATGGGAGAGTATATCTTTTAAATCAAGATGCTCTTTTAAGATTAGATGGTAACAATCTTAGTGTTGTTAAGCTTATTTTTGATTCAAGAGGTAAAAATTTAGTTTTTGCTGTTTCTTATCAATATCCAAATCTTTTATATCTTGGAGTAGATAATGTCTTGCAAAAATCAATTGATGGTGGATCAACCTGGGGAATTATTTCTCTGCCCGAGAATGGTAAGATTAAAGAAATAGAAGTAAATCCTCAAGATGCAAAAGAGTTATATTTAGTTCTTCAAAATATTATTCCCTCTGATAATAATCCTCCAGAAGCTTTAAATGTGGAAATTTCACCAAAAAATCCAACAAAAGATACTGATCTTTATGCAAAATATACATATTTTGATAAGGATGAGAATCAAGAAAGTGGAACAAGAATATTTTGGTATAAAAATGGCAATCTTCAGGAAGATTTAATAGGAAGCGTTGTTGTTCCTGCAAGTTTAACGGAAAAAGGTGATGTGTGGCAATACAGTGTTACTCCTAAGGATGGAAAAGATTTTGGTAAAACTGTTTTTTCTGATAAAGTAAAGATTAGATAGCATCTCTTGCAGAAAAACAAAATTTGTTTTAGAATAGATTAGGTTTTAGATTTTACATATTGAAAATTTTTATGGATTCAAGTGAATTCTTACAGGAGTTAAAAAAAGAAGCAGAAAAAGTTTTTAATTGGTTTAGCGATGAGATAAAAACAATAAGAACGAGTAGAGTTTCTATTGATTTAATTGATGATGTTTTAGTAGATTATTTTGGGCAAAAACTTCCATTAAAAGAACTTGCTTCTTTGGTTGTTGTTGACTCTCGAACCCTTTCTATTGAACCTTGGGATAAAAGGAGTGAGTTTGTTTCAAGTATTGAAAAAGCCCTTTCTCTTCTTGATTGGAGCGGACAGATTAAAGTAGTGGGAGATAAGATTTATTTATCAATGCCAACAATGACAGAAGAAAATCGAAGAAAATTTGTTAAAATTTTAAAAGATAAAAAGGAAAAAGCAAAAATTGTCTTAAGAGATGAAAGAGATAGGGTATGGAAAGAAGTTCAAATTAAAGAAAGAGAAGGAGAAATAGGCGAGGATGAAAAATATCGCCTAAAGGACAAAATTCAAGAAATTGTTGATGAGGTTGAAAATAAAATAGAAGATTTAGCTTCTAAAAAAGAAAAGGAGATAATGGAGCAATGAAAAAAATAATTAAAATCCAAGGTTTTAATTTTTGGGGCGGTTTTAAATAGAGCCGTTTTTTATTTTTTTATAATAACTAAAATTTGTTTGAACAAAAATAAAAAAGATTGTATAATTTAAAATTAATTTTCACGTTTTAAAATATATGTCTGCTATAACTATTATTATTTTTATCTTTATTTTGGGATTGCTTATTTTTATCCATGAAGGTGCTCATTTTTTAATAGCCAAGCACTCCGGTATTTTAGTTGAAGAATTTTGCATTGGTTTCCCTCCAAGAATTTTTTCTCGCAAAAAAGGTGAAACGCTTTATTCTATTGGTCTCCTGCCATTAGGTGGATTTGTAAAAATTTATGGAGAGGACGACAAG
>JAQVET010000076.1 GCA_028697615.1 Minisyncoccota bacterium | reverse complement strand
GGACAAAATTCAAGAAATTGTTGATGAGATTGAAAATAAAATAGAAGATTTAGCTTCTAAAAAAGAAAAGGAGATAATGGAGCAATGAAAAAAATAATTAAAATCCAAGGCTTTAATTTTTGGGGCGGTTTTAAATAGAGCCGTTTTTTATTTTTTATAATAACTAAAATTTGTTTGAACAAAAATAAAAAAGATTGTATAATTTAAAATTAATTTTCACGTTTTAAAATATATGTCTGCTATAATTATTATTATTTTTATCTTTATTTTGGGATTACTTATTTTTATCCATGAAGGTGCTCATTTTTTAATAGCCAAGCACTCCGGTATTTTAGTTGAAGAATTTTGCATTGGTTTCCCTCCAAGAATTTTTTCTCGCAAAAAAGGTGAGACGCTTTATTCCATTGGTCTCCTGCCACTAGGGGGATTTGTAAAAATTTATGGAGAGGACGACAAGGAAAATACTAAAGAAGGGAGTTTTTGGTCAAAATCTATTTCAACGCGGGCTAAGGTCATAGTGGGAGGAGTGCTGGCAAATTTATTACTTGCAATTTGTCTTTTTTCTATTGGTCATATGATTGGTCTGCCCACCGCAATAGTAGATGAAGTTCCTCCAAATGCTAAAGATGTAGCAGTTCAGATTGCAGATGTTGCTCCCGGCTCTCCAGCAGAGGAAGCAAATATTAAGGGAGGCGATAAAATTTTATCAATTAAAAATCCATCGACAGGAAAAACTATCCAAGTTAATGATATAGAAGATATTCAAAATTTTACCAAAGATAATTTAGGAAAAAACCTCATTATAACAATTAAAAGGGGCGATGAAATAATAGAGACAAAGATTGTTCCCAGAGAAAATCCACCAGAAAATCAAGGACCTATGGGTATTGCTTTAGTTAAAACAGCAAGAGTGCCTTATCCATTTTTTCAGGCGATTTGGGAAGGAATTAAGACAACTTTTTGGGTAATTTATCAGACATTTGCAGTATTTTTTGAAATTATAAAATCAAAAATTTTAGGAGTTACAGGTCCACCCGTTCAATTTGCTGGACCAGTTGGCATTACTGTTTTAGTTGATCAAATGTTTAATTTGGGTGTCGTTTATCTTATTCAATTTATTGCTCTTCTTTCTGTAAATTTGGCTATTATCAATATTCTTCCATTCCCTGCATTAGATGGAGGAAGATTAGTTTTTTTAGGGCTCGAAAAAATTAAAGGCAAACCAGTAAAGACTGAGATAGAAAATTTAGTGAATAATATAGGTTTTATTCTGCTTATGATTTTGATGATTGCTGTTACATTTCAAGACATTAAAAAGTTTTTTTGATTTGATTTTTTATTTTTTTTAGGATAAAATGGATTGTGTATCAATAAAGAATTAACGGATTAAAAGATTAAAGAATTAAGTATCTTAAACAATTTAAACATTAGAATTAGAGATGTTTTGAACATCTTGAGAAATTTATTGGTGTATACCTGTTTTTATATTAAGCCCAACAAAAAAATTTTTAAAAGATTGACAAGTTAACAATTTAAAGAAAATATGTTATTTAAACAAGGTATTGGGATAGATTTAGGTACTGCTAATACTCTTGTCTATGTAAAAGGCAAGGGTATAGTTATTGATGAGCCATCGGTAGTCGCAATAAATAAGAAAAGCGGTCAAATTTTAGCAATTGGAAAAGAAGCTCAGAAAATGGTTGGTAAAACACCAGCTCATATTATTGCAACCCGTCCCCTTAGAAACGGCGTTGTTTCGGATTTTGAAGTAACAGAACAAATGCTTCGATATTTTATTGATAAAATTGTAGGAAATTGGAGATTCCCTTGGTCACGGCCTTTTCTTGTTGTTGGCATTCCTTGTGGGGTAACTGAAGTAGAAAAAAAGGCAGTTGAAGACGCTGCTATTAGTGCTGGAGCAGGCGAGGTTTATTTAATTGAAGAACCAATGGCAGCGGCAATTGGAGCTCGTCTGCCAGTTCAGGAAGCAGCAGGCATTATGATAGTTGATATCGGTGGAGGAACAACTGAAATCGCAACTATTTCTTTGGGAGGACTTGTTAATACCAAAAGTTTAAGAATTGCCGGTGATAGAATGAACGAAGATATCGTTCATTTTGCTGAAAGAGAGTATCAATTGGTTTTAGGAGAAAGAACCGCAGAGGAACTTAAAATAAAAGTGGGAACTGCTCTGCCGTTAAAAGAAGAAATAACATTTCCTATGAGAGGAAGGGATATTATGACAGGCCTTCCTAAAGAAGTAATAATAACAAGTGAAGATATACGAAAAGCAATTGAAAAATCAATAAATATTATTGTTGATGCTGTTAAAGAAGCAGTTGAGGAAACCCCTCCAGAACTTTTAGCTGATATTATGGCAAGAGGTATTTATCTTTGTGGTGGTGGTAGTCTTTTAAGGCAGCTTGATAAACTAATAGCACGGGAGACCAAGATACCTGTAAAAATTCCGGAGGATCCAATGACTGCAGTGGCTCGAGGTTGCGGAATAGTTGTAGAAAATATTCACGAATTACGTGAAGTTTTAGTATCAATGGAAGACCTTGAGCCACCAAGATAAATAAAAAAATATGGACATATCTCATATATTAAAATTATCCAAACTTGAATTGAATAAAAAAGAAAAAGCAAAAATGGAAAAAGAATTTTCCAATATTTTAGATTTTGTAAATAAACTTCAGGAAGTTGATATAAAAAAAGAGGAACTTTCTGAAGAAATTAAAAATTCCAATATTTTTAGGGAAGATGAAGTAGTCCAGGTAAGTGAAAAACAAAAAAAATTATTAAGAGATTCTGCTTTAAATTTAAAGGATGGGTATTTTAAAATAAAAAAGATATTATAATTTTATGACCATTGTTGATCTTCACAATAAATTAAAAAATAAACAAGTTTCTTCATTTGAAATCACTCAAGAATA
>JAQVET010000075.1 GCA_028697615.1 Minisyncoccota bacterium | reverse complement strand
TTCCTCCAGGCGCATCTTTAATTAATGTTGTTGAAGCATCGTGAGTGTTGACTTGACCATTTTGATAGAGTGTTTGGATTTCTGCTGACGTGAAAGCTCTGCTGTATATACGGACATCGTCGATGAGGCCATTGAAAAAAGTAGAAGCGGCAAGATAAGCGTCACCACCAATAACTAGTCCTACTTCCCAATTAAAATCAGATTTATCTTTACTACCGCTTGCTTTTTCAACACCATCAATAAATATTTTTTGGCCTTGTTCACTTTTAACTAAAACAGTAATATTGTGCCAGTTATTATCAGCAACATTTACTCCTGAAGTAGTAATTGTTTGCTCTGCATACAAGCGATGTTTTACATTACCATTTGAATCTATAGCAAGATCTCTATCATATGCGCCAGCAGTATTGGGAATAAGTGGAGATACTACACTTGAAATACCTTGATTTTTAACATTGGTTTTAATCCATAAAGAATAAGTGTAATCTGTCTCTGGATGGTTAATTGGAACTGTTACATAATCATTCACTCCATCAAAACTCAGTGCGCCACCTTTAAATGTACCATTATTTATGTTTGTGGTGTCTTTTACTTCAAGAGGAGTATCGTAGGGTCCATCCATCAGGTATTCAGCAACAAGATTGTCATCATACGATGAATCTGCCAGAATGGTTTGTGTTTTATCAAAGGTAATGTCATAGTTTGAGTCAGATTGAGTAATATGTGGATTGTCATACCACATTAGTATAAAATCATTGTTTGAGTTTGGCTGTACAGTATCTACCTTCACCCAGAAAGTAGCAGAAACTCCATTTTGTTTTGTTTCAAGCCAATATGGAAGGTTATATCCCTGTTTGTTTGAAAATCGTATATCTTTGAAATCAGATTGCATTCCTTGTATATAATTTGTGTTGATTTTTATTTGATAATCTTTGATTTGTTTGTTTGTTTCATTTGTAAGATAGATCTTTTTGTATGTTTGAAATGATAAACTAGTATCTTTATATGAAAAATATGTTATCTCCTTTATTGCTCCTTGATTCTCATAAGAGGCAATCTCATACATTGTAGGCTCTGTGCCTCCATCATTTTTTGCAAGGTCGTTGTTTTCATCTTCAAGTTTAGAGAAGAGTTTGTATTCTTGATCTCCTTGTGTTTTATAGAGTATGCAGTGGCAATTGTCTGAAAATGGAGAGATAGAACATTGATCTTTATCAAAAAGTGGATCTTTTGGCAAAGAGGCAAGATATTTTACTTTTCCATCTTGATCTTTTTGTGTGATGAGAGAGCAAAAAGAGTTTGGTTTGCAGGTTTTTCCATCATCCTGGAGTGTTAATTCTATACAAAAACCATCATCTGAGGATGAACCAATTTCTCCTGCAGGATATTGCCAGTAATCACTGTAGTAGAGCTCAAGGGCTTGTGCAAGGTTTTTTGTATTTTGTATCCTTTGAGTGTCTCTTGCTTGTTTTCGGGCATCTGCTGTTGAGGCAAAGATAATTGCTCCGATAATTACAATAATAGTTATTACTACAAGAAGTTCAATGAGAGTAAAACTAGAGTGAGAATTCTTTTTTAGTAAAATAAAAGAGTTATTATTACTTTTATTTTTTGACATAAAATAATTATTAGCTTTAATTCTTTAATTCTTTAATTTTTTAATTGATTTAATTGATCCAATTCTTGAAAATCTAATTAATCCAGAACAAGGAATAATTTGAATCCCCTGTTTTTCAAGTTCATCTAAAAATAAATTTACCCCTAATGAATCAGATGACATATGACCGGCAATTAAAACATTTAAAAAGTTCTTCTCTGCCTCCTTTCGATGTCCTTCTGAAACATGCATACCAATAATAGTTCCTATACCATTTTTCGCCAACCATTCATAAATTTTTGGATTTCCTTCTGTTCCACCAGTGATTTCAGTCAGAGCAATTTTGCCACAATAATTTTCTCTATTACCTGCAAAAAGTGTAGGACCGACTTTTTGCTTTTTAGCAATTTTATACTCTGGAATACTATCAAAAAAATCTAAAAGATCACCTACTTTTTCAAACTTTCTTTTTTCAATTTCTTTCTTTAAGAAATTTGCTACTAAATTATCACAAGGTGTATGAGCGCACATTAAATTAACACCCAAAATTTTTGCCGCATCTACTACTCGTTGATGATTGCCAGGTGAAATACTACGATAAACTTCAGACGTTCTTGACTCTATTAACTTTTCAGCAACATTAATTGGCACACCATATTGAGCCAAAACCTCTGCCTGCAAGTCCATAACCTCAGAAAGCCCAGCAAGTGCTACTCCCAATGGATGATGGGAAATTACTAAATCAACCTTAAGTTTCGTGGCTATTAAAATTTCAGAAACAGAAACTCCAATACCAACAAGCACTTTTTTGATATCTTTATCCTTGGCAATATTTAAAATCCTTGTATCAGAAAATGGATTTGTAAGAGATTCTTTATCAAAAAACTCTTTTTCTTTTTGAGGAAGATTTTGAAATTTTTTCTTTCTTTCCTGGAGAATCTTTTTAATTCTTTCATTTTTGCGAAAATCAGCGTCAATGCCCATTTTTATAACTAAATTATAAATTTCTTCTATTGTCATATTTTTATAAATAAAAATAATAAATTAACTATTAATATAATATACCCTAATTTTTCTCTTTTTTCAAATTTGTTTAAAATTTTATAAATAAATATGAAAAGCGACTTTAAGATGGATGAATATTTCAAGCAACTTGAATATTTTATCAGCATAAATCAGCGTTTGCCATAGTGTTAATTCACTCCTGTGTATTATAGCATTAATTTAGCACTTTAACGTTTTAAATCTCTAATCCCTACTTTTTTCTTTAACTCTTCATCAACTTCCATCTTTTTTTCTTCGATAATTTTTTGCCTGGATTTTAATTCGGAATCACTTAATTTTGCAAGTTGTTTTATTCTTTTTATTAAATAATCTCT
>JAQVET010000074.1 GCA_028697615.1 Minisyncoccota bacterium | reverse complement strand
GGAGAGAAAATACCCGCCGTGAAGCAAGATAAAGCCGTGGTTTCGCTGTTGGGCAGTAGGGTCTAGTACCGTTTAGTCCCATAGGCAACTTCTCCAAGTGTACCACATCTGAGGCTGAATGGGACATTTGGGACACTATAAAAGAGGAAAAATTATTTAATATTTTGTGAACTATTACCAAAAGTTAAATTCTCAAACTTTTTTAATACTTCATCTGCAGTTTGTGAATACTTTTTCATAAATATTTCTATCACAGAAGTAATAATCCTTTCTCCCCAATCAAGACCTAATTTCTCTGCCGTTTTTTTAACCAATTCTTCCGAAGGCGCTTCTATTTCAATATATGTCTCAAGCTCGGGCCAAGTATCAATAACAATTTCGACATTGTCTATCTGCCAGGTTTCCCTTAACTTCTCCTGGTTTCCGCTTCTGTGCAATGACAATCTTTCCAGTATCTCAACTGTTTTATCAAAATCATCTACTTTAACTTTTATTTCTTTTTGATCTGTTAGCTTTTCATTCTCTTTCGCATTAATTTTTACACTCATGGTAATGCAATTCCCCTCGTCGCGAACGCGAACATAGTGACAATTAATTGCCGGATTAAACTTACTGTTAAAAACAATAATCCTAGTTAGCGTTTCCGGTTGAACAAGTTTAGCGCCAATTTTTTTTAATTTGCTTCTAATCAGTTTCTTGTTGATAGGATAAAACTTAGCTTCAAATTCTGTTTCCATATTTATTTTTAAATATAACTATCCAAATTATACTTTAGTTGCCGTAAATATTCCATAATCTAACACACCCTGTTTATAAGCTTTTACACGATTCTCTGCATCAATCCATTTTTCAGGAAGCCGAACTTGTTTTGTCCAACCCAAAATTTACCTATTGCACACCCGATGTGCAACAGATATGGCACATTAGCAAGATCAGTTTTCCCAGGTTAAATGCTTAATCTTCTCCAACTCTTTCTGATAATTAACTTGATTAAAAATAAATCTCTGGTTAAAAAAAATGATTCTCCTATTTATCCCGATGTGCAAGGGGTAAATCACATCGGGTGTGTAGCTGTAGTGCAGCTGTAGTCCTTACCACATTGAACCGAGTGACCAACACCAACTATATAAACCATGATTACTAATCTTTAGATTTAACACGTTATTCTCCGATATAAGACCCCTCATAAACACCGCATTGCTCGTCATATTTTCCGCTATCTCTAAGCAGATCATATATCCTCATGTGTATGTACCTATTTATGCAGTCGTTGTCGTATATTTCACAACTACCTCTTATTGATAAATCGGCGAGTGAATCTTTTAGTGATTTTAGTATTTCCAGCTGTGAATGCAGATTTTCATCAGCTAAAACACGATAATCTATAGATTTCTTTTCTTCGTCCTTCAGCTTAAGAATAAACTTAAGTTGGTTCTTGTAAGCGAACACTTCATTATCTAGGCATCCACTTTTTGTTTCTCGCTTGAAAGCAGCCTTTAGATAATCTGGAAAATTTGGATCTATGCTTGCGTTGTAGCTATCAATATATTGCTGAACGTGAGTTATCTCATGTACTAGCAATAAGGCCGTGCTAAGATCGTCAGCAAAGAAATTTTCCCAATCGTCAATCATAATTGGGTAATAATTGGGCTTAATATTCTCATTATTCTCATCAAAATAACCTTCGGCTCCAGTGTCATTCTTGATATTTTTCACCTCAACCTTAATGCAATTAACGAGTTGAGGAGGAAAAAGAGAATCGTCTTCTCCATATTCAGTCAGTCTTTCATAAATAAGGCTAAGAGCACGGTCAATGTTTGGATCGTTATCTAGCCGTGTTGTTCTGTCGCAAACTAATCTATCAATACTATCCTCATTCTGACTAATATCTTGCTTATTATCCAAATGTTTGTTTTTACGCGTAAAATTTAGATAAAAACCAGAAAATCCCAAGACTAGCAAAACTACAATAATAATGGTAGTAATAAGATTTCGTTTATTTTTTTTGTTTTGTGTACCCATAAAAATTATTTGATTAAATCATCAACACAACCTCAAAAGCTTTCGCAATTTTCTTTAGCGTATCAAGTGTCGGATTTATATTCTCGCCCTGCTCAATTTTAATAATTGTGTTGTTAGCAACATCGGCAATTTTCGCAAGTCGATCTTGTGAAAAACCCTTTTTCTCTCTTAATCTTTTTAAGTTTTTAGATAGAGAATATTCTTGCTTTGACAGAAATTATAATTATAATGTGCATTTCACTCAAAGATTTAGTACTATTGAAATAGTACTACAACTATCACATTAGTCAAAAATTGGGCTTCTTGAAAGAAGGCCTGTTCACTATCGTTCGCTTAAAGAGCTTTTAAGGAATAAGATAAGAAATATGATTAAATACATCGCATATTGTAAGCTTCCAAGGATTCTCCTTTCCGAACCTGTGAAAAATCCTGTGGAAACAATTTGTCTCTAACTATTAAAATACTTTAAAGTATTTTAATAAAAACCTCTCCCCTTCTTTGATCAAGCCCACAATCTTTATGTTTTACTAGTTTTTCAGGCGGTCGGAAAGACATTATCCTTTCATCGTTTGATCAATATCTCTTTTTTAATTTCAATATTAATTTTGCCACATTTTGGACATTTCATGATTCTCCTTTTCCACTGACTAAACCAATTTTTATTTTTTCAAGCTAAATTTTAGCAAAAAAATCACCAAACTACCAGCCAGGAAGCATAAAAAATGCCCAGTAGAAGTCGAATTCGAACGGGGCTTTTTTGAGGGTAAAAAGCGGTTCGAATTCTCGGTTTTGAAAGTGGGGTTTTAGTAAGGTAAATAGGGATATTTTAGACATCTCGGTCACCTTGGGTGCTCGTTCTGGTTGCCCAGCCAGGATTCGAACCTGGATTAGACGGTTCAGAGCCGCCTGTCCTACCGTTAGACGACCGGGCAAAAAGTTAAAAATCAGTTCCTATTTTAGCAAAAAAACGGCCCAAAAGCCAAAAAATTCAAG
>JAQVET010000012.1 GCA_028697615.1 Minisyncoccota bacterium | reverse complement strand
TAAATACACACCAGAGGGTGGTCAAATCACAGTATCTCTCTATCACAAAACAAAAGATGCAGCAACAAAACTCGCAATCATCAAGATTCAAGATACAGGTATTGGTATGGAGGAAGAAGAAATACAAGCACTGTTTCAACCATTCTCTCGCTCTCAAACCGCTATCCACACCCACACTGAAGGTAAAGGTCTTGGACTTTTTATTGCCAAAAAGTTCATTGAAGACCACAAAGGTAAAATCACAGTATACTCTGAAGGAAGAAATCAAGGATCCACCTTTACTATTGAGCTGCCAGTACAGTAAATAAAATCAATTAAAGGATTAAAGGATTATATATAGAAGTCAAATACGCCCACGATAAACGCCAAATTCTAAGTAGATATTCCCGAGAACTGTTCTCGGGAAAACTTGAAAAAACATAAAAAACAAGTTAAACTTATATAATAAATAAAAAACAATATGTCTATAAAAATTTTAGAAAATTTATTTAATTCAAAAATAAGACCTACAGTTCTTAAAGTTTTTTTTGCCAATCCTAGTAAAGATTTTGATATTAAAGAGATAGTAAAATTTTCCAAAATATCTAAAAAAGCAGTAGAGGCAGAACTTAATAAATTAACCAGAATCGGAATTCTAAAGAAAAAAATTCAAAAAAGAAAAAGATATTATTTTTTAAACGAAGATTTTATTTTCAAAGATGAATTGGAAAAAATGTTTTTAAAACTCCAACCTCTTTTATTAAAAGAAATTGAAAATAAAATTAAGAAGATAAAAGGTATTGAACTTTGTATTCTTAGTGGTTATTTTTTAAAAACATCTTCGCCAGTTGATCTTTTAATTGTTGGCAGAAATATTTCTCAATTAGAAATTAGTCGCCTTATCAAAAAATTAGAAGTAGATGCTTCAAGAGAATTTTTTTGGTCTTATATGTCAGAAGATGAGTTTAAACTGCGACTTCAAATGAATGATAAATTTATAAGAGAGATTTTATCTCGGCCTCATCTGAAAGTTGTTAATAAAATTTCTTTTCACTAATGTTATTGTTAATCTTTAAAAAATAAAAATGGGCGAGTAGCTCAGTGGTAGGAGCATCCCGTTCACATCGGGAAGGTCATAGGTTCGAATCCTATCTCGCCCATTGAAATTTAATTATAGAGAATTTATAATACTAAACTATGAATATTTTTTCTCTTTTTTTGGAATGGTATTTTGTCGATTTGCCTTCAAAAATAATTGATATCTGGGAAAATTTTCTTTGGTTTTTTTGGAGATTTTTTTCGATAAAAGATCTTACTATTCATTTTTTTTCTCCCTGGAGGAGACAGTATTTCACGTATTCTGGCGGTTTTAATATAGGTGAATGGTTTGGTAATTTAGTTTTTAATCTTTTTTCTAGGTTTATGGGAATGATTTTAAGAACCATTTTAATTGTTATCGGTATTGTAGTGGAAATCATAGTCGTGATTTTGGGATTGTTGGTTTTTGTTTTTTGGATTTTTTTCCCGTTTTTGATAATTTTATCTTTACTTATTGCAATTTTTCCTAATAAATTTTTAGAAATATTAAATTCTTTATAATTTTATGAATATTGAAGATATATATTTTGATCCATCAAAAACCTATACAAAAAAAGCGATAAATATAGAGAGAATATTTCCTTCTTGGTTGAGGAATTTTGCCTTGACATTTTTTAACTTGGTTTTGGTTTTTGTATTGGTTATGTATTTTATTCCAATTGAAGGTATTAATATTGATTTTAAAAATTTAAAGTTAATTTCCATTGTTTCTTTTTGTTTTTTTGTTTCGGGTTCGCTTTTTCTATTTAATAAATTTATCAATCAAAAATTAAAAGATGTAAAACCAAATTTTTCTTTAGAAGAAGTAGTTAGGGTTCCATTTAATTTTAATTTAGCAGATGTTTTGGATTTTGAAGCGGCAAAATGCCTTTCAAGTGTAAAAAGTTCTTCTAGGTTTTTTAAAAACATTATTTATTCAAAGGATGTAACTGAGATTTTACGTCGTTTAAAACTTACTCCTCGAAAAATAGAAGATAATTTAAAAGAAACATTTTCAGTAAATTCCTTTCCTAAAATTAAAGAGGTTATTTTTGAGGCAGTAAAAATTGCTAACTCAATGGAGTTTCAAACAGTTTCCACTGGTTTTTTGTTTGCTAGTTTTTTAAAATTCAACCCATTAAAAAATGAATTTTTAAAGATGAATATAAAAAGCGAAGATATTGAATATTTAGCATTTTGGTGGGAAGAAAATAAAATTCAGCGTAAAATAGATCATCAATTTTGGTTAAAAGAAAATCTTCTTAGTTTTGGAGCCATAGGAGAAACATTTTCCGTTGGTTTTACGCCAAATTTAGATTTATACTCTATCGATTGGACAAAAAAATATGGTTTTAACCCCATATTTCACTTTAAACTTCATCAGAATTCCCTTTCTAAATTAGAGGAATCCCTTGTAAAAGAAGCTTCTAATTGTGTTTTACTTGTAGGCGAACCTGGTGTTGGACAAGAAGAGGTAATTTTGGAATTAACTAAAAAAGTTGCTCAGGGTAAAAGTTTTAATCTTCTTAATTATAAAAGAGTATTAGAATTAAATATGCCAAAGATTATTGCCGAGGGGAAAGAAAAACTTTTTAGTAAAATTCAATTTCTTTTTGAAGAAGCAATTGTTGCTGGTAATGTTATTTTATATATTCCAGATATACATAACTATATTGGCTTGACTTTTGGTGTAGAAGAAATCGCTAAGGTTGATATTTCTGGTGTTTTATTAAATTATCTTTCCTATCAGGATTTTCGTTTAATTGGGACTACTACTTATGAAGGTCTTCACGGTTCAATAGATTTGGTTCGGGAAATTAGTAGCCAGTTTCAAAAAATCGAACTTTCTCCAGCGACAGAAAAAGAGACAATTTTTCTCCTTTTGCAGAGAATTTCTAAAATTGAGAATAAAAATAAGATTTTTATCCCTTATTTAACAATAAAAGAGATTATTGAGGTGTGTTCAAGATATATCGGGAATCTTCCATTCCCTCAAAAAGCTTTTGATCTACTCGAACAATCTTTAATTTTTATTTCTCGTTACGGCAAAAAAAGAGAACTGACTCCAGATATTATTGATTTAGTTGCTACTAGTAGATTAGAAGTTCCTATCGGAAAAATAGGAGAAAAAGAAAAAGAGACCTTGCTAAATCTTGAAGAATTAATTCACAGGCGACTTGTTAATCAAGATGAGGCAGTAAAAGAAGTTGTAGCAGCCCTTCAAAGAGCACGTGCCGATATTACTCGTAGAGATAAACCCATTGGTAGTTTTCTTTTTTTAGGGCCAACTGGTGTTGGTAAAACAGAGGCTGCTAAAGCTTTGGCAGAGAATTATTTTGGGTCAGAGAAAGCGATGATTAGAGTTGATATGTCGGAGTTTCAAACACCAGATTCTATAACAAGATTTATTGGTACAATAAATCAAGGCGGTTATTTTACCGATCAAGTTAGAGAAACACCATTTTCTTTAATATTACTTGATGAAATAGAAAAAGCAGATTTTAATATTTTAAATTTATTTTTGCAAGTATTAGATGAAGGGAGATTAACGGATGGAATGGGAAGATTGGTTGATTTTAGAAATACAATTATTATTGGTACAAGTAATGCTGGAGCAGAGCTTATACGTCAGGCTATTAAAGATGGTAGAGATCTTACTTTATATAAAGAAGAATTTATAGATGAAATTTTAAAACGAGGAATTTTTAAGCCAGAGTTTTTAAATAGATTCGATGCAGTTGTTTTATTCAGAACATTAACAAAAGAGTACACAATAGAAATTGCAAAAATTAAATTAAATACAATTAAAAAAGATCTTGAGGATAAACATGGAATAAAATTTTCTTTTTCAGATAAACTTGCTGAAAAAATTGTTGAGATTGGTTTTGATCCTGTTTTTGGTGGAAGAGAATTAAATAGAGCAATTCAAGATAAAATTGAAAATTCTATTGCTAAAGCGATACTTGAGGGTAGGGTTAAAAGTGGATTTTCTATTTCTTTTAATCCTGAAACTTTAGAATTAATTATTCAAGAATAAATTATAAAGATATGTTATTTTCAAAGAAATTAGTTATTATTTTGGTAATTTTAATTATTATCATCGGAACAATTTTGTTTTTCTTTTTAAGAAATACAAATATAAATTCTGAAATTAAAGATCTCTGTACGGGAGTAAATTGTTCTAATTCCTGTGAAGGCAATGTTTATTTGTCAGATGGATCTTGCAGCGTTATTCAAGAACCAGGTTTTCAAATAGGGGGGAAGTTTATTAGCGGAGAAAAATTGGCTAAATGTCAATATAAAAATCGTCAAGATTGTTCAAGTTTAAGCAAATGCGGAGAAGATGGATTATTTTGGGAGTACGGATGTAGCTCTAACGGGTGCAAAATAAAATCAAAGATATGTATCCAAAGATGTTGTCAAGATGTTTTTGGCTCTGAATCTTATTGTAGTGATAATAAATGTATTTTACCTTCCCAAATTTCAATTAAATTGAGAGATGTTTTTTGGGATGAAAATGTTTCATTTCTTTGCCCATTTTTTTCTTGGGAAATAAGTGGGTTGCAAAAACCACAAATTTTCTTTGAAATTGAGGTTGATGACGATCCTAATTTTAATTCACCAGAGATTAGAAATAAATTTTATAATTCAAGCAGTTCATTTTTTTCTTCTTCTTGCAGTCTTAAATGGAATACTGATTATTTTTGGCGAGTAAGAGTAGGGACTGAAGATGGAATTGTTTCTAATTGGTCTGAAAAAGGAAAGTTTAAAACTAATCTTCATCCTCTTCCTAAAGTTGATTTTACATTTACTCCAAGTTTGCCGACAATCAATGATGAAATTCAATTTAAAGCGAATGTGGAGGTATTTAATTCGACAGTTAAAAATTACTTTTGGGATTTTGGAGATGGTAATACTTCTACAAAGGAAAATCCTGTTTATCAGTATAAAAACAAAGGTGTATTTGTTGTAGAATTAGAAGTTGAAGATAGTGATGGTTATAAATCAAGTGTTAAAAAAGAAATTTCAGTTATTATGTCTCTTCCTGAGTGGTAAAGATAAGATAGAATAAATACTTATTTTCTCCATTTTAAAGCTTCTTTTATGGTTTTATCATCAAGATATTCAATTTCTCCACCTGTTGGTACACCTTGGGCTAATCTTGTTATTTTGGTGTTATATTTTTTGAGCATATTTTGAAGCCATTGCATTGTTATTTCTCCATCAGTAGTCCAGTCAAAACCTAAGATTATTTCTTTAACAGGTATTTCTTTTATTCTTTTTTTTAATTCTTCAATTCTTAGTGTTTTTTTATTTTGTTTTTGTGAAAAATTGATAGTTCCTCCTAAAACAAAATAAAGACCATCGAAACTTTTTGTTTTTTCTATCTGCCAAAGATCACTTTCCTTTTCAACTATTAAAAGAACATCTTTATTCCTTTTAGGGTTATTGCAAATTTCACATTTTGATTCTTTTGGGTTATTTATTGGTGGTGTAAAAACATTAAAACATAAAGAACACCTTTTAATTTCTTTTTTAAGATTTAAAATTGAGAAACTTATCTCGCGTAATTTATCTTCTGGAAGATCTAAAAGATAGAAGACAAATCTTAATGCTGTTCTTTTTCCAATTGTTGGAAAATCAGAAAAAATTTCTATAAGTTTTTGAATGGCTTTGGGAATCATAAATTCGTAATTCTTAGTAATTTGTTTATACTTCTAGTACCACAGGCAAAACCATCGGTCTTCTACTTGTTTTCTTGAAAAGAAATTCACCTAATTTTTCTTTAATTTCGTTCTTTACATAATTTAAATTTACCGGTGTTTGTTTTTGAGTAATATGTTCGACTAAATTGATAACAAGCTGTCTTGCGTTAAAAAGAAGTTTTTTAGATTCTCTTAAATAAACAAAACCGCGAGATATAATATCAGGACTTTGTTTTACTCTACCAGTTTCAGAATCAATTAATACTATTATAACAAACATACCATCTTTTGCCATCATTTGTCTATCTCTTAAAACTACCTCGCCTACATCTCCTATGCCAAGCCCATCAACCATTACATAATTTGAAGCGATTTTCTTTTTGGCTATATTTAATGTTCGATCCTTTGATATTTCAATCACCTGGCCATTTTCAGATATAATAATGTTTTCTTTTGGAATACCAACCTCTTGTGCTATTTCTTTATGTAAAACGCGCATATAAAAACTTCCATGTATAGGCATAAAGAACTTTGGTTTTGTGATTTCCATCATTAATTTTAATTCATCATGTTGAGCGTGACCTGATGCATGAATATCCATCATTTGAGAATGATAAATTTTAGCTCCTTGTTTTGAGAGAAGATCTTTTAATTCTTGCACTGATTTTTCATTTCCAGGTACTATTGAGGATGAAAGAATAATACTATCTCCTTCTTGAATTGAAAGATATTTGTGATCTTTATGAGCAAGTTTCATTAAAGATGCATCTCCTTCTCCCTGGGATCCAGTACAAATTATTAAAAGATTTTTAGGAGATATTTTTTTAATTTGCCTCGAGCTTATTAAGGTATTATTTTTAACTTTTAATTTACCTAATTTTAAGGCAATTTCTACATTATTTTTCATTGACCAGCCATCTATTAAAACTTTGCGATTGTATTTTTGGGCAAGAAATATTAGCTCTTGAATTCGTGATAAGAGAGAAGCAAAAGTAGCCGCTATAATTCTTCCATTTGACTCTTTAAAAATTTTTTCAAGATTTTGTTGAATAGTTTTTTCAGATATACTATGTCCTGGCATTTCAGCATTTGTTGAATCCGACATTAAAAGAAGAATATTTTGACTGGCGATTTTTTCAATCTTTTTTAAATTTACTGGTTCATCGCCTACTGGTGTATGATCAAATTTAAAATCACCGGTGTGCAAGATATTTCCTACAGGTGTCTTTATAACTAAACCAACACCATCTGGTATATTGTGATTTTGAGGAAAATTTTCTATTTCAAATGGGCCAAGTTTAAATCTATCAGATCTTTTTATTTCTTTAATATTCAATTTTATGCCATTTTTGAAATCTTCTTGTCTTTTAACAACTATTCCTTTAGTTAAAGAAGTAGCGAAAATTGGAGGGCTACCAATTTTATGAATTAAATAGGGTATAGCTCCAATATGGTCATAATGTCCATGGGTAAGAAGTAGGCCTAAAATATTTTTTTCCTTACCTTTAAGATAAGATATATTGGGAATAATAAAATCTACTCCTGGCATATCAGCATCAGGAAATTGTATTCCCATATCAACAATAATAATCTTATTGCCATATTCAAAAATGGTCATATTACGACCAACTTCTTCAAGTCCTCCCAGTGGTATAATTTTAAGTTTGTCTTCCATATATTATTATTAAAAAATTATAAAAAGTTTAAATAAGTATTAAATCATTGTGCCAGAGGTGGGATTTGAACCCACATGTCCAAATGGACACAGCGCCCTGAACGCTGCGTGTCTACCAAATTCCACCACTCTGGCAACGTATAATTTTAGTTATAATTTTACTGTAAGATTTTAAATAATTAAATCAAAATAGAATACTATAGTAAAATATTTTTAGTTTCTCCAAAATTTTAGTTTATGAAATCCATATTTTTCATGTTCCCATTGAAAAAGGGTCCCGTCTCTTTCAAGTATATTTTCAACTTTATTGATAATTTTTTCAGAGACATTGGATCCATAAAGTTTTGGTGATTTTTTAAGCATTGAGTTTGATTCTGCTCCCTCAATTACTCTTAACAAAAAATTTTTAGAAATAGGAGGTGCAATAATATTGCCTCCAGCCCAAATTGTTTCAGGTCGATCAGAACCAAAACGAACAGTAACAGAAGGCACTTTAAGAAGATTTGTTTCCTCCTGTTCACTTCCCGAATCAGTAACATTTAAATTTGCTACAGATAGGGCAGCGATATTGTCATCATAATCCCATAGTGTATCAGAATACAAAAAATTTGGATATTTTTTAATAAGCATCTTTAGTCTTTCTTCCAATCTAAAATCTTTAATTGCTTGTTTGTTTACATTATGGCTGAGCCATAAAACTATCTTTTTATTTTTTACTAACTCTTCCATTACTTCAAATATTGTAGTAAACCTGTGGTAGGAACCAACATTTTCTCGGCGATGAATTGCAAATCTTATAAATCCATTTTTCAGTTGTGGATATTTTTTAAATATATTACTACCCTTACTTGTAGCAATTTTTAATGAATCAGAAACTGAGTTTCCAACAACGAAAATTTTATTTTCAGAATATCCTTCTTGAATTAAATTTTCTTTATTAATTTGCGTGGGTGCATTATGAAGTCCAGCTGTTGCTCCCACTACTCGTGTATCAAATTGTTCAGGATAGGGTTCAATGGAACCTTTTGTCCAATTTTTTTTATCAATAAGATTTTTATAATAATTATCAAAATTAAATTTTTTTAAAGCACTAGTGAAAATTTTTTTTTGGGGATTATAACTTCGCAGTCCTGCTTCAACGTGAACCGGAGCTATTTGATTCATAAAAGCAGCAATAGCGGAAGCAGCCGCAGTTGTAGTGTCTCCATGAACATACGGGATAATATTTTTATTAGTTTTTTTAAGATTGAAAAGAATATTTCCAAATCTTGAGATAATCTGTCCTATTTTTTGATGCAATGATCCTTGTGCGTTAATATTAAAATCTGGTGTAATTCCAAAAACTTTTCGTGCATCTTCATTAAGTTTTGCATCATAATGTTGTCCAGTGTGTCCGAGTAATATAAGTTTTTTTCTTTTTTGAAGCTCTAAAACTAATGGTGCTTGTTTAATAATGTCGGGTTTTGTACCTATTATTATAATATGTATATTTTTTTCTGATTTATTTTTTATCTTCTCCCAAAATGTTTTTTTAAATGTAACTCCGTTTGTTTTACTCATATTATTCATTTAAAATTTTATTTTTCAATTTTAAGAAAGTCTAAATTTTTAGGTAGCGATTTTCTTGATTTTTCAAAGCGCAGGCGGGGGATATTTTTATAGTTTTTATTTTTTATCCACCCCTTTTTTGTATAAAAATAACATGCTCCTCCTTGTTTTTGAATAAAACTATAATCAGATTGACATTTTTTTGATATCCAATTTGCCCATTTTAAATTATTTTTGGCAGATGGATTAATAGTAATATGATGATAAAATGGTGGTAAAATAAGAACTTCTCCCTTTTTTACTTCAACAGCGTAAACATCTTCTACTTTTTTCCCAGTGCATTTTTGCATTAAAAATATTGCCCTGCCATCAAGAACAATATAAACTTCACTGTGTCCTTTAATATGTATGTGTCCTTTAGTTTTAACAAATTCTTTTCCTAAAAGACGGGGTGGCATTTCAGTAATATCATATCTTAGTCCATCTTTTTCTTTCACTCCCCGATACATAAAATAAAGTTCAAAATTCGGAGCATTTTCTGCCCATTTTTTATCATAAAGAATATCTTTTATGTCATTTAAAAATCGGATTTCTGGTTTAATGTTTTTCATAGAATTGTTTTATTTAATTCTAACCCTTTTTGTATAAATATACCAATTTTCAATATTGGAAAATCTTTCTGAAGGTTGAGATATTTTCTCAATTTCAACGCCTTTTAATGTTTTTTTAATAGGATATAAAAAGTGCGGAGAATAAATAAATATCGCAGGAATATCTTCTGTTAAAGTTTGTTGAAATTCTACTAGATATTCTTCTCTTTTTTTATCATCTGTTTCTTGTCTAATTTTCAATAAAAGTTCATCTACTTTTTTATTTTGATACATTGAAAGATTAAGTCCTGGATAGTTAATTTTAGATGAATGCCAAAAAACAAAAGGATCAGGATGAAAAGATAAAGATTGTCCAAAAAGTAGCACTTGATAATTTCTTTTTGAAATACACTCATCGATTATTTGTGGCCCCTCAAATACTTGACAATTAACTTTAATACCCAGTTTTGTCCAGTCATCTTTAATAATACTGCAAATATCAATTAAATTTTGTTGATCAATAGTAGCAATATTTATTTCTAGATTAAGTTTTTTTTGTTCATTTGCGACTTCATTTTCATCTTCATTTTGTTTTGGCATTTCTTTTTCTCTAAAACCATCTTTATTTTTTATCCATCCAAGTTCATTTAATATTTCATCTGCTTTTTTAAGATCATAATTAAATTTTTTTATATTATTTGTCCTGCCGAATACACCATCAGGAATAGGAGAATTTGCAATTTCACCAACTCCATAAAAAACATTTTTCAATATTTTTTCTTTATCAACACTGTAAGATAAAGCCTCTCTTATTTCTTTTTCTTTTAATATTTGATCATTTTGATTTAAAAATAGAGCGAAATATCGAGGAAGGGAAATTGAATAAACTTTAAAATTTTCTTTAATTAAATTTTTATTCTGTGGAGAAATCCCTCCCAAATTTGTGAATTTTTCTTTATTTTCAAGAATGGCTTGCTCTGAATCAATATACTGAAAGGTAAATTTGTCAATATATGGAATTTTTGAATAATATTTATCATTCTTTTTTAAACTAATTTTATTAATTTTTCCATCTTCTGTTTTTTGTATATTTTCTAATTTAAATGGACCAGTACCAATAATATGTTTTGATGTTTCTGCTAAAAATTCTGATGGTTGTATATCTTGAAAGATGTGTTTTGGTATGATTCCTAAGGTAAAATTTTCAATAAAGGGATAATAAGGATCTTTTAAGACAAATTTTACATTTTTTTCATCTATTTTTTGTACCTCGACATCTTGCCAATTAACCAAGTAGGGACTTTGAATTTCTGGTTTTTTAATTGTTTGTATGGTAAATATAATATCATCTGCTGAAAATTTTTCTTTATCTTGCCAGTAAATATTATCTTTTAATGTAAAACTATATATTTTTCCATCTGGACTAATTTGATAACTTTCTGCTAAGTCGGGAATTAAATTGCCTTTACTATCAAGTTTTAACAGAGATGAAAATACTAGATTGCAAACTTCAGCATCGCTATTGTTAAGAGGGGCATATATCGGATTTAAAAATTGAGGATTTCCTACAATTGCCTCTGTTATTTCACCTCCTTCTTTTGGTACTACTTCGCTATTTTCATACCAAAGAAAATATTGCCATAAAATTCCACTAACAATAAACAAAACAATAAACGCTAAAAATAATTCTTTTTCCAATTTCGGGAATGCCAAAAGAAAATTTTGCCATTGTTTTTTTGATGGCCATTTTTTAGCATTTTTTTTCCAATCATCCAGATTAAAAAAGGTTTTTAGTCGTTCAATTAGATTTTTACAATTCTTTAAAATATGTTTATATTTTACTGAAGTAGTTTTAGATTAACTTTTTGTCGAATTTTTATTTTCGAGGAATAAAGATATTATAAAATGTTATTATATTATTAAATTAATTATTAAAAGAACAAAGAAGATGATCGACGTAAAGATAGTAGCGTAAAAAAATTTTTTTTCAACACCTCTTTTGGTGTATTGTATTCCTCCGCCCTCACCCATAAGAGAAGATGAAACACCACCTCCTCTTTGCTGCATTAAAATTAATACGATAAGCAATAAAGATACAATAATTTGAATTATTGATAAAATTTCCATAAATATAAATCAGTTCATTTTTTAAATCCCAAATCTTCTTATTAAATTTGCTCGTTAGTTTATAAACATTGTTTGAGACCTCTTTTTGCGATGATATAAAAGAGCAAACCTATGGGACTCGTCTTTAAGATTAAGAACTAATATTTTAACCTCCTGTGGTAATTTGTCAAGAGGTATATTAAAGTTAATATTATACACTATTTTTGATTTTTTTGCAAGGGCAATTATCGGGATTTGTGTTTTTTTGTATTTTTCTAAAATTTTTTTTGCAGCATTTAGTTGTGTTTTTCCTCCATCTATATATATTAAATCAGGTATTTTCCATTCGGGATGATTAAATCTTCTTTCTAAAACTTCTTTTAAACAATCCACATCGCTTTGTTTTTTTATTTTTTTGATTTTAAAATGGCGATATTCTTTTTTATTTGGAATATATTTTTTATTTTTGTATGAAAATACTACCAAAGAACCAACCATTTCTTTTTCACCAAGGTTTGAAATATCATAACCTTCAATCCTTTTTGGTATTTTTTTTAAATTAAAAGTTTTTTTAAGCAACGCTCCGACATCAATTTTAGTTTTTTCTTCTTCTGTTTGCCATTTATTAACAAGAGCTCGATGAGAAAAAATTATTTCTAAATTTTTAATTTTTTGTAAAAGAACATTCGCTTCTTCAAAATTTAAATTATTAGATAATCTTTTCATTTCCTTTTTTAGGTCTTTAAGCAATGAAGTTTTTTTACCCAAAAGTATATCCTTTAAGTTTTTAATATTTTTTTGATATTCAATTTTTCTTTTTTTTATTTGCTTTTTAAGTTGGGGATTATTTTCTAATTCTTTTTTAAAAAGACAGGGAGCAGGACATCTTTCAAGTTGATACCAAAAACAAGGGTGACTGGGCATTGTTTTGCAACTTCTGTAGGGAAATACTTTTCTTAAAAGTTTAAGAGTTTCTTTTAGTGCCCTTCCATCAGTAAATGGGCCAATATAATTGACCAACACTTTACTATTTGAATTTTTTCCTTTTTGTTGAACCTTAAATGGTTGATGGGTGATAAAAACCCTAGGCCAATCTTCTTTGGTAATTCCAACAAAAAAATAATTTTTATCATCACGCAGGAGAATATTAAATTTAGGTTTCTTTTTTTTAATTAACTGGCTTTCCAAAATTAACGCCTCAATTTCTGAGTCCAGAGGAATATATTCAATTTTTTTAACATCTTTTATAAAAAGATTATCTTTATAGATAGGGGATTGAAAATGATTTTTTACCCTTTTTTTTAAATTAGACGCTTTTCCAATATAAAAAAGTTGTCTTTTTTCTCCATAAAAAAGATAAACTCCGGGTACTTGAGGCAGTTTCGAAATTTCTTTAATATCAATTATTTTTACCTTCATATAATTTTATATTAATATTTTACAAAACCCTTAACTTTTTGCAAGAGAAATTATATGGATAATCTTCTTAATTAGTGGCTATTCTGCTTTGACCATCACTTTTTTAATTGATGTTAATAATCTATAAGAAGTTAAATTGTGATTTATACCGCTCAAGTTTTACATAAATTGCATTATTTAGTTTTGTTGCAAAAGATAAAATAATATGTACTTTTTACTAAAGTGTTTAGAATCATTATATTCAACGGATTTTTAATTTGACTTAATTTTTAAAATATGTTATAATTTTAAAAGATCACGATAAACTAGAAAAGAGGTGATAATATGTTGAAGGCGGAAGAACTAAGATACGGGGGGTTGAAGGCCGCCCTGCGGGGGCAAAAGGTGGGTGTTGCCGTCGGTGACACCACCTACTGGGGGGTCATAGTGGAGGTTAATCATGAGAGAATTCTGATTAACCTCTCTAGCGAAGGAACTCAACTCCTTCTCCACAGACCGTTTCCACCTCTCCTGATAAGGGAGAGAGAG
>JAQVET010000073.1 GCA_028697615.1 Minisyncoccota bacterium | reverse complement strand
GTTCTCGGGAAACTCAATTAAAGAATTAAAGAATTGTCAAAATATAAAACCTTAAACTAATAGTTTGAATATCTCAAACATTTTGAACAATTTGAATATCTATCCACTATCTATATAAACTAATATCTAATTATCTAATTATCTAATTTCATAATTTGACATCTATTTTAAAATTTGTTAAAATATAATATTAACCCATTTGGGTTATATTTTTGTAGTTATTTTGAGTGTAAATTAAAATATGCCGACATTTAATCAATTAATCAAAAAACCCAGAAAAAGTAAAAAGGCAAAAATAAAAATGCCTGCACTTTCATTTGGCTTTAACGTTAAAAAAAATAAGCCAGTTTCATATTTTTCTCCTTTGAAAAGAGGGGTTTGTTTAAAGGTTTTTACAACAACGCCTAAAAAACCAAATTCAGCCCTAAGAAAAGTTGCAAGGGTTAGACTTTCTAATGGAATGGAGGTTACTGCTTATATACCAGGTATAGGGCATAATCTTCAAGAACATTCTGTTGTGCTTATTAGGGGTGGAAGAGTAAAGGATTTACCTGGTGTTAGGTATCATATTGTAAGAGGTGTTCTTGATACTGCTGGGGTTGAAGGTCGAAAAAAACAAAGATCAAAATATGGCACAAAAAAAGAAAAGTAAAATTACAATTTTACCAGATATAAAATATAATAGCGTAGAGGTGGCAAAATTTATAAACCACATAATGAAGGATGGAAAAAAGACTACAGCCCAAAAAATTATTTATGGGGCTTTTGATATTATTGAGAAAAAAACAAAAAGTGATCCACTGGAAATTTTTCACAAAGCAATTGAAAATGTAAAGCCAAAAATGGAGCTTCGACCTATGCGTGTTGGAGGAGCAACTTATCAGGTACCTATTCCTGTTAATGAAAAAAGACAAGAAAGCTTGGCGATGAGATGGATTCTTAATGTTGCCAAATCTAAAAAAGGCAGGTCCATGCAAGAAAGATTAGCCGAAGAATTAATTTTGAGTTCAAAAAATGAAGGGGCAGCAGTGAAGAAAAAACAGGACACTCATAGAATGGCTGAAGCTAATAGAGCATTTGCGCATTTAGCAAGACGATAATTTTTTAAAAACTATTTTACTAAAAAAACTCTAAAAATTTTGAGATTTTTAAAATTTTATAAAAAATATTTTTATGGATTTTCCAATTGATAAAATTAGGAATATAGGTTTTATTGCCCATATTGATGCCGGAAAAACAACCGTTAGCGAACGGGTGCTTTTTTATACTGGTCTTTCTCATAAAATTGGAGAGGTTCACGAGGGCCAAGCAATAATGGATTGGATGGAACAGGAGCGCGAGAGAGGTATTACTATTACTTCAGCGTCAACAACCTGTTATTGGATTCCTACATATTTAACATCGCAAAAACAAGATGTTGAAGAAACAAAGAAATGGCAATATAGAATAAATATCATTGACACGCCAGGGCATATTGATTTTACTGCAGAAGTTCAAAGATCCTTAAGGGTTCTTGATGGGGCAGTTGTAATTTTTGATGGTGTAGCCGGCGTAGAGCCACAATCAGAAACCGTTTGGAGGCAAGCAGATAAATTTAATGTTCCAAGATTGTGTTTTATTAATAAGATTGATAGAATGGGTGCAAGTTTTGAAAGATCATTCGAAAGTATTCTTCAAAAACTTACTTCCAATGCTGTGGCTATGCAGATTCCCATTGGGCAAGAGGGTGCTTTTGAGGGGATTATTGATTTACTTTCGATGAAATCATATAAATTTGAAGGTGAATTTGGAGAAAAAGTAATAGAAGGAGAAGTTCCTGAAAATTTAAAACAAGAGGCATTAAAGTGGAGAGAAAAATTAATAGAAAGAGTTGCTGAGGAAGACAATGTTTTAATGGAAAGTTATTTAGAGGGAAAAGAAATTAGTGTGGAAGATATTAAAAAAACACTACGAGAAGCAACGATAAATTTTAAATTAGTCCCAGTTTTTTGCGGTTCTGCTCTGCGTAATATGGGTATTCAGCTTCTTTTAGACGGAATCATCGATTATTTGCCAAGTCCAATAGATCTTCCACCAATTGAGGGAGAAAAGCCAAAAACAAAAGAAAAAGAGAAAAGAGAAGCAAGAAGCAATGCCCCTCTTGCTGCTTTAGTTTTTAAATTAGCGACAGATCCATTTGTTGGCGAACTTACATACTTTAGAGTATATTCAGGTATAATGAGAAAAGGAAGTTATGTATTAAATTCAACAACTGGTAAAAAAGAGAGAATAGGTCGCTTGCTTCGGATGCATTCCAAGGAAAGAATAGAAATCGATGAAGTTTCCGCAGGAAATATTGGTGCTACGGTTGGTCTTAAAGATACTTCAACAGGAGATACTCTTTGTGATGAAAATCATCCAATAATACTTGAAAAGATTAGTTTTCCTGAACCAGTAATTTCTATTCGCATCGAACCAAAAACAAAAATTGATCAAGAGAAACTTTCCCTGGCGCTTCAAAAATTAGCAAAGGAGGATCCTACTTTTAGAGTAAAAATAGACCAGGAGACAGAAGAAACAATTATCTCTGGTATGGGCGAACTTCATTTAGATATTATTGTTGATAGATTAAAAAGAGAATTTGGTGTAGATGCTAATGTTGGTAGACCTCAGGTTGCCTATAAAGAAACTATTCAATCTGTTGCAGAGGCGGAAGGTAAATATATAAGGCAATCAGGAGGAAGAGGGCAATATGGTCATGTATTTTTAAGAGTCCAACCACTAGAAAGAGGAAGTGGTTTTGAATTTAAAAATCAAATTAAAGGGGGTATTATTCCTAATGAGTTTATCCCAGCAGTCGAAAAGGGAGTAAGAGAAGCTGTAAATAAAGGGGTTCTTGCTGGTTTTCCTCTCGTAGACCTTAGTGTTACTCTTTATGATGGTTCTTTTCACGAGGTAGATTCTTCTGATTTTGCTTTTAAAATTGCAAGTTCAATAGCACTGCAAGAGGCAACAAAAAAAGCCAATCCAATTATTCTTGAACCAATTATGAAGGTGCAGGTTACTACTCCAGAAGAATTTTTAGGAGATGTAATTAGTAATCTTTCTTCAAAAAGGGCTCAAATTGAAAGTACTGAAGCAAGATTAAATTTAAAAGTTATTAATGCCAATGTTCCTTTAGCTGAAATGTTTGG
>JAQVET010000072.1 GCA_028697615.1 Minisyncoccota bacterium | reverse complement strand
TTATGCTGTTGGTACTCTTACGGTCGACTCAACAATAACTTTATATATGGATGGTCAATTTCAAGCAAGTGCAATCGATGCAGCACCCCCAATTTATAACGATCCTCTTGTGATTGGTAATTTTATGGGTGGAAGCGTTGATGAAATTAGATTTTCCAACACCGCCCGCTCTCCCGAATGGATCTCCACTGAATACGCCAATCAAAACGACCCAGCAAGTTTTTACACAATAGGACAAGAAGAAAATTATTAGATCTACTATAAATTACAAATAAATACAAATTAAAATGGTATCAATTAACGAATTAACGAATTAAAGGATTATATATATAGAAGCCGATATACGCCCACGATAAACGCCAAAATAACGCTAAATTCTAAATTTCATCTGCGTACATTGGCTTTTTTAATCCTTTAATCCTTTAATTGTTCTATCATTGACTTTTTTAAATAAAAATATTATCTTTTAATATATCTGAACTTGATTTTTGCTGAGGTAGCTCAATGGCAGAGCAACGGTTTTGTAAACCGTAGGTTGCGAGTTCAACTCTCGCCCTCAGCTCTTTTCTCAAAATATCAAATGGTTTTTGTAATTTTAAATTATGATAAAAATGGGCAGGTGCCGGAGCGGTCAAACGGACCAGACTGTAAATCTGGCGGTGTTTCACCTACGGGGGTTCAAATCCCTCCCTGCCCAATTTTAAAAATTGGTTGTTTTAAAATATAAAATATCTTATAATTTTGGTTATTTTAATAAAGTAAATAAGTTGCCAGGATAGCTCAGTTGGTAAGAGCAACACATTGGTAATGTGTAGGTCGCCGGTTCAAATCCGGCTCCTGGCTAAATCTTGAAATTTAAAATAAATATTTAGATTAAGGTAATAAAAACACATATGGCTAAAAAAAAGAAAAAATTAATAAAAATGCAATGCTCTGAGTGCAAAAAAATTAATTATTTTACTTATAAAAATCCAATTTCTGTTGAGAGAAAGTTGGAGTTTAAAAAATACTGTCCGCATTGCAAAAAACATACGATTCACAAGGAAGGAAAAAAATAAAAAATAATAAAAGAAGTAGAGATTGTTTATTATTGGGGCCATAGTTCTAATGGTAGAATGCCGGTCTCCAAAACCGGAGGTTCCCGTTCGAGTCGGGATGGCCCTGCAAGTTATCTTGACAAAATTTGTCAAATAAGTAAAATTTACTATTTAAACCTTAATTTTAAAAAGAGATGGAAAAGAAAATTAAAAATTATCACATTGCTTTAATACCTGATGGCAATCGTCGATGGGCAAGAAAACGGGGGTTTCAGCCATGGATCGGTCATCAAGCAGGAGCACAAACTTTCAGTAAAATTTTAGATAAAGCCCTTGAGATGCGCTTGCACTATTTTACTTTTTGGGGTGCGTCTTTTGATAATTTAACTAAAAGATCAAAAATGGAGGTTAAATTTCTATATAAGATTATGACTGAAAGATTTAAAAAGGCAGCAGGAGATGAAAGAATGCATAAAAACAAAGTAAGGGTAAATGTTTTGGGTAGATGGGAAGAAATAGCGCCAGATCAGACAAAAAAAGCAATTAAAAATGTAATAGAAAAAACAAAAGATTATTCGAAATATTTCTTAACATTTTTAATAGGTTATAACGGAACTGATGAGATGATTTCTTGTATTAAGAATATAGCCGATTTAGTTAAAAAAGGAAGCATACCTTCAGATAAAATTAATGAAAAGGTAATTCAAGAAAATCTTTGGACAAATTTTCTGCCTCCTGTTGATTTAGTAATTAGGACAGGATGTGAGGGAGATCCTCATAATTCAGCAGGTTTTATGATGTGGCAAACTGCCTATTCTCAACTTTATTTTACAAAAACATTTTTTCCGTCTTTCTCTGCACAAAAATTTGAAGAGGTTATTAAAGATTTTGAAAGGCGAGAGAGAAGAATGGGATCTTAATTTTTAATTTTTTATGTCTCTTGTAGATTATCTTATTTCTCAGGGATATTTAAAAAATCCTATAATTATTGAAGCATTTTCTAATATTCAAAGAAAAGATTTTATTTCTGAAGAAATAAAATCTTTGGGTGATTTTGATCAAGCACTTCCTATTGGTTGTGGGCAAACAATTTCTCAGCCGGCAGTTGTTGCTTTTATGCTCGAGTTGCTTCAACCCTGCCCCGGGGATAAAATTTTAGATATTGGATCTGGTTCTGGCTGGACAACTGCTTTGCTTTCTTATATTGTGAGTCAAGTGCAAACAAATGAGCAAACACCTAAAGGCAAGGTATATGCTATTGAGATTGTTCCAGAACTTGTTAAGTTTGGAAAAGAAAATGTATCAAAATATAATTTTGTCAAAAGTGGTATTGCTCACTTTATATGTGGCGATGGCTCAAAAGGATATCCCGAGGGGGCGCCTTATGATAAAATTTTAGTCTCTGCTGAATCTAGGGAAGTTTTTCAACCTTGGAAAGAACAATTAAGAATCGGTGGTAGAATAGTTGTTCCAATTGAAAATAGTATTTGGCTTCTTATTAAAAGGGGAGAAGATGAATTTACTAAAAAAGAATATCCTGGTTTTGTATTTGTTCCTTTGGTTGAAGAAGAATAGAATAAATCTCTTTTTATCTCACTCTTATTGGAAATTGGCAGTTTTTTGTTATAATTATAGTAATGGAAATATTTTTAAAAAATTTTTTGATTCTTCTTTTTGTTTTACTTTGTTTTTTCTTTTTTTATTGTTATTTTATTGAACCTAATTTTTTGGTAGTTAAAAAGCAGACCATAACATTAACCAAAAAAGATTTAAATCTATCCACACCTATTAAAATTGTTCATTTATCAGATTTTCATTGTCAAAAATTTGGCAGGAGAGAAAAAAGTTTAATAGAGAAAATTAACACCATTAAACCAGATTTTATTTTTATTACAGGTGATTTTCTTGATGATAGTTCTAATATCGAATCATGCCAATTATTTTTTAGAGATCTTGCTAAAAACCAATTAATTTATGGAGTTTTTGGGAATTGGGATCATTTAATTCCACAATTGCCAATTTCTATTTTAAAAGAGAGACTTGAGAGCGATGGTATTAATATTTTAGTTAATGATGCAAAAGATATTAATTTTAATAATTTTAATTTCACAGTAGCAGGAATTGATGATCCATTTTTAGGATTTGATGATCTAAAAAAGACACTGCAAGAAGTTGATCCCAGTAGAATTGTTTTTCTTCTATC
>JAQVET010000011.1 GCA_028697615.1 Minisyncoccota bacterium | reverse complement strand
CAAAAAACAGAAGATGAAAAAGCAGAGATCAGAAAAAGAAAAATAGGAATGGTTTATCAACAACCAACCTGGGTTACATCACTTTCTGTTTTAGAAAATGTTTTTTTCCCATTAACCTTGCAAGGGTATTCATATAAAGAAGCATCTGCGTTAGGACTTAGTGCTTTGGCACATGTTAATATGCAAGATTGGAAAGACCATTTTCCTCAAGAATTATCTGCTGGCCAACAGCAAAAGGTTGGATTTGCCAGAGCTATAGTTTCCAATCCCATAGTTTTAATTGCTGATGAACCAACAGGTAATTTGGATATAAAATCTAGTGATGAATTGATGGCGCTTTTCGAAAAACAAAATAAAGAATTTCAAAGAACAATTATTATGGTTACACATAATATTAATCACTTAAATTTTGCAGATAGGGTTGCCCAGATGGTAGATGGGCAAATTATTGCTCAGTATTCAAGTCCAGAAGAAAAGGAACAATTATTTAAAAATGTACTTGGGGGACATAAAATTACTGTGGTATAAAATAATAACTATATATATTTTGTATGTCAAAAGATAATAAAAACAAAGAAATTAGAAAGAGTGATGTTTTACGCCTTGCATGGAAAATTATGCGAGCTTCAAAAACAAGGATAAATTATACAATCTTGGCAATGATTTTGGGCGTTGCTTTTATCGTTTTTTTAGTATCTATTGGATATGGTTCTCAAAATTTAGTTATATCTCAGGTTGCTTCGTTTGAATCTTTAAAGACATTTGATATTAGTTCTGGAGATCCCAAAACACTTAAAATTAACGATGAAACTATTGAACATTTTAGTGAAATTAAAAATATTAAAAGTGTTCAACCATTAATAAGTTTGGGTGGAAGAGCAAGTTTTCAAAATTCTAATTTTGATGTCGGAATTTTTGGAACAACCACTCGCTATTTGGATTTGATGGACAGTAATCTTATTTATGGTCATTTTTATCAATCGGATCAGATAAAAGAGGAAATTAAATCAAATACTTCTTCTATAAACGAAACATCTTATTCACAAGAAAAAATATCAGAGCCCAATTTCAATCAAATAATTAAAGAAGATGTGAAATTTAACATACAAGATCAATGGGTAAAAGTAAGAAGTCAACCCAGTTTGAAGGCAGAGGTTTTGGGTTGGGCAAAAGCGCAAAAAACTTGGATTACAGGAAAAGAGGTTTTTGGTCAATCTTATTTATCTAAGGAAAATTTTGGAAAATTTGCAAAAGATAAAGATACAGGTGAGTATTTAGGAAAATGGATTTTTGCCCAAGTTCCTTTATGGCAAAATATTGAAACGAGCCCAGAACCAATAATTGAAAATGGCAAGCAGAAAGAAGTTTATGGTTATTTTGGAGAAAATGGAATAAAATTTTTCGATAGCGGAAATGTTAAACTTGAAATAATACCTACAAGTGAATTAGAAAATCAAAAATCATCTCAAAATATTTTAAAGGATATTGTTGTTAATATTGCAGTAGTTAAAATGATGGGTTTTGATAATCCAAAAGATGTATTGGGCAAGACCTTAGATTTAGATATATTCTTAACAAAATTATCTACAGAAAAAGACAATAAAGAGATTAAAGAAAAAGATTTTAAAATTGTAGGCGTGATAGAAGGAGAAGATTTTCCACAAATTTATCTTCCGTTTATGACTTTAAAATCTTTTGGTGTTAATAATTTTTCTCAGGTCAAGGCAGAGGTTGAAAGCGAAGATTTACTGGCATCAGCAAGACAATCTGTTGAACACTTAGGTTATCAAACGACATCTGTTTATGATACTGTTGCTCGACTGGAGGAAATTTTTAAGTGGGTGAATATTGGACTTTTTGTTTTTGGATTGATTGCTTTTTTGATTGCTCTTCTTGGAATGTTTAATACCCTGACTGTTTCCTTACTTGAGAGAACAAAAGAAATTGGGATAATGAAATCACTTGGTATGAAATCAAAAGAGGTAAAACTTTTATTTTTCTTACAAGCAGGAATGATTGGTTTTTTAGGCGGTTTTGGTGGTGTGGTGATAGGTACTTTTTTGGGTAAAATATTTGATATATTTTTAAATATTTTCTTTGTTGCCCCTAGTTATGGTTTTGTTACAATATCCTTGGTGCCTTTTACTTTTGCGTTGGGGATAATTTTACTTGTTATTCTTGTTTCTCTATTAACTGGTATTTATCCAGCGAGACGTGCAGCAAAGATATCTCCTCTGCGGGCAATAAGATATGAATAGACTTCTACGAATGGTATCAATTGATCGATTAAAGAATTAAAGAATTAAAGAATTAAAGGATTAAATTATCTACTACAAATTATAAATTAAGTATAACAAACGCTTCGCTAATGTTCTCGCTCGCTTCGCTCGCTGCGGTGCACAAATAATTAAATACTAAATCTAAATCTAAACTATAGTTTTTTTAGCGTTTTTTAGCGTATTTTTTTGTGCTTTTAAGATTTGCAATTTTATAATTTTGTTGTTAAAATAGGATAAAATAAAAAAATAAATTTTTAAAATTATGGAAACAGAAAAATCAAAAGCAGAAATTATAAAAGAATATATGATTCATGAAGGCGATACCGGATCATCTGAGGTTCAAATCGCTCTTTTAACACAAGAGATTAATGAATTAATTGAGCATTTAAAATCTAATAAAAAAGATGTTCCCGCAAAGAGGGCTATGCTTGAAAAAGTAGCAAAAAGAAAAAAATTACTTGAATATCTTAAAAAAGAAGATAAAAAAAGATATAATACTATAGTTAAAAAATTGGGTTTATAAAATATAGAAGCGTGTCTAACCTCCTATGAATTACAAATTTAATACAAATGAGACATTCGCTAATATCCCAAGGTCACGTCGTGAACCTGCGCTGCGCAAAATTAAGTTGATATAGAAATTTTCCGCAAAAGTCGTATCGTTATTTGTATATTTGTATCGTATTCATAATTTGTAGTAATCCTTTAATCCTTTAATTATATATATATGTCTATAAAACATCCAGATCAAAGGGTAGTTGCCTTAATTGATGTTCAAAATATTTATTATTCTGCAAAAAATCTTTTTCATAAAAAAGTAAATTTTGGTGCTATTTTAAAAGAAGCAATAGGGGAAAGAAAATTAATTAGGGCTATTGCGTATGTTATCAAAACAGAAGAAGGTGAAGAAGAAACATTTTTTGAAGCACTGGGGAAATTGGGTATTGAAACAAAAGTGAAAGATCTTCTTGTTTATTCTGGTGGTTTTAAAAAAGCAGATTGGGATGTTGGTATTACTATTGATGCTATTCGATTATCTTCTATGGTTGATACTATTATTTTGATAAGTGGCGATGGGGATTTTATTCCTTTATTAGAATTTTTAAAAAATCAAGGTAAACAAGTAGAGGTTTTGGCTTTCAAAAAAAGTACATCGTCACGTCTTATTCAAGCAGCTGATGATTTTATTGATTTAGGAAGGCGTCCCAATGTTTTTTTGCTTAAAAAAAGAGCGTAAAATAAATTTTTAAAAAATATGCAATTTGAAATAAAACTTGGAGATAAAAAAATTATTTTAGAGAAAAAAAATTTTGCCGTGCAGGCTAATGGTGAAATCATTGTAAGACTGGGAGATACGACTGTTCTTGTTACAACAACAATAGGTAAAGAAACCGAAGGTGATTTCCTGCCATTAATCGTTGATTATGAAGAAAGATTCTATGCTGCTGGAAAAATATTTGGTTCTCGATTTGTAAGAAGAGAAGGAAGACCAACTGAATCTGCCATTTTAACAGCGCGTCTTATCGATAGAGCTATAAGACCTCTTTTTCCAGAAGATTTTACTCGTGAGGTTCAAATAGTAATTACAGTCCTTTCATGGGATGGCAAGAACGATTCTGATGTCCCTGCATTAATTGGTTCAATGGCTACCCTGCTTTTATCAGGTGTTCCATTAAATGGGTGTTTAGGTGCTGTGCGTATAGCAAAATTAGGGGAAGAGATTAGTTTAAATCCCGAATATAGTGAGCGAGAAAAATCAAATTTTCAAGTGGTTGCTTCTGGAGTTAAAGATAAAGATGGTCAAATTTTAATAAATATGCTTGATGGAGAAGGAGAGGTTGAAGAAGATGTAGTTCTTGAATTAATTGAAAATACTAAAGAATCTATTTCCGAAATCATTGATTCTCTTTTAAAAAACATTAAAAATAACTTTAATTTTTCAGATGATAGCATGGAGAATTTAAATGATTTAGATGTTCAGGAGTTTAACGAAGAATTTAAGAATAATTTTCAGAAAAGGTTTTTAGAAATACTTTTTTCTGGAGAGGAAAACAAAGACAGGGGAGTGAAAATAAATGAACTTTCTGAAGAATTCCAGTTAAAATTTTCAGAAGATAGAAGAATTTTTGCGCTTAAATATTTTAATAAAAAGGCTAAGGAAATTTTTAAGCAAAAAGTTTTAAATGATGGCATGCGTGTTGATGGAAGAAAATTTGATGAAATAAGAAAGTTAGACGTAAGTGTTAATTGTCTTCCAAAAACACATGGTTCTGGATTTTTTTCAAGGGGATTAACTAAAGTATTATCAATTTTAACATTGGGAGCACCAGGGGATGAACTTTTACTTGAAGGAATGGAGGTTGTTGGTAAAAAAAGATTTCTGCATCATTATAATTTTCCACCATATTCAGTAGGTGAGGTAAGACCACTGCGTGGTCCTGGTCGTAGGGAAATTGGTCATGGAGCTTTGGCAGAAAAAGCATTAATGCCAGTAATTCCTACATCTGAAGTTTTTCCTTATACAATAAGAGTGGTATCTGAAATTGTTTCTTCTAATGGTTCAACTTCAATGGCATCTGTGTGTGCTTCGTCTTTGGCTTTATTTGATGGAGGTGTTCCAATTCGACAAGCAGTTGCTGGGATTTCTATTGGTTTAATTAGTGAAGAAAGTAATGAACCTATTTCTCAAAGAAATTTCAGAATTTTAACAGATATTCAGGGACCTGAAGATCATTTTGGAGATATGGATTTAAAAGTTGCAGGAACCAAAGAAAAGATGACAGCCGTGCAGCTTGACACAAAAATTATTGGTTTGAGCCGTGAAATGTTAAAACAAGGTTTTGAGGCAGCAAAATCTGCAAGAATGAAAATTTTAGATGAAATGGAAAAAGTAATTGCTTCACCCAGAGAAACAGTTTCACCTTTTGCTCCCAAGATTTCGTTACTAAAGATTAATCCAGAAAAAATAGGTGATGTTATAGGGTCTAAAGGAAAAACTATAAATGAAATTATTGATCAAACGGGAGTGAGTATTGATATAGAAGAAGATGGTACTGTTTTCATAACCGCTGAAACAGAAGAGGCTATTAAAAAAGCAAGCGAATGGATAAAAAATATTACAAAAGAAGCAAAAGTAGGAGAAATTTTTAATGGAAAGATTAAAAAAATACTTGACTTTGGAATATTTGTTGAAATTTTTCCTGGTCAGGATGCACTTTTGCATATAAGTAAAATTCCTCCTGATAAAAAACCACTTTACAAACATTTTGATGTTGGTGATTTATTATTGGTTAAAGTAATAAATATTGATAGCGAAGGAAAAATATCATTAGATATGATAAATAAAAAGACGTAGCAAATAAAAAAATAAAGATTAAATTTTTAATAATTAATAAATATGTTTGGAGGCGGTAAAAAAAGTAAGGTTGACTTAGAATTTTTAGAAAAGCCTGGTTTAAGAACGATGGCAAAAGATTTATTTTCTTTAGGATATGACTTAAAATCACTAAGAAGGGAAGAAAAGAAATATCTTGCGAAAATTTTAAAAGAAGAGGAAATGAGAAAAAAAGAAGAGGAACAAAAGAAAGAACAAGAAGCTAAAAAACAAAAAGAAGTTTTTAGAAGACAAAAAAAAGTTATTTCCACTCGACCGTCTTTTGAAAAACCAGTTATCCAACCTTCAGAGTCAACTTCAAAGGTGGAAGAACCAAAGCCAGTTGTTTTCCCTTCTATTTTCCAGCCCCTCGCCTTAAAAGGTGATGAATTGCAAAAAAAAGAAAAAGAGCTTAAAGAAAAAGAGGACGAGATTAAAAAGAGGTTTGAAATGCTATCTGAAAAAGAAAAAGAAATCGAAAAGAGACGTCAAGAAATTCAGGAAAAAGAAAAAGAAATTTCACAAATTTTACTACAAAAAGAGGAATTAGAAAAACAGGGTATCCTCCTAGAGCAGGAAAGAAAAAATCTTAAACAAAAATTAGCAGAAATCGAAATTCTTAATGAAGAGAAAAGACGTTTTGAAACCCAAAAAACAAAATTACAAGAGAAAGATAGTAGGGTTCGAGAAAAAGAAATAGAACTTCAAAATCTTAGAGAAAAAGTTCAAATACTTGAAGAAAGAGAGAAAGAACTTGAGCGTCAAAGAGAAGAGTTAAAGCAAGCAAGAATTACCATAAAAGAACTTGAGGATCGCAATAAAAAAATAGTTCAGGAGCAAGAAAAATTAAGACAAGAGAAATTATCCTTAAAACAAAAAGAAGAAATGTTGAAAGATGTGGAGACACAAAGGAAAATACTTCAGGAAGAGTATAGTAAATTAGAAGCGCGTAGACAAGAAATCGAAGAGCAAGCAAAATATTTAGATCAAATTAAAGAAAGGAATAGAGAGCTGGAGCAAAAACTTGAAGATCTAAAAAAACAATACGAAGATTTGGAGGAAAAACGTTTAAACTTAGAGGAAGATAGAATATATTTGGAAAGCGAGAAGGAAAAAATTCAAAAAGAAAAAGAAAATTTTGAAAAAGAAAAATTAAATATTCAAAAAGAAAGAGAAGATTTTTTAAAAGAGAAAGAAAATCTTTTAAAGCAAAAAAGAGAGATAGAGGAAATGTATAAACAATTTGAAGAAGAAAAAAGAAAAATTCAAGAAAGAGAAGAGAAAATTATTCAACAGCAAGAAAGAAAAATTCAAGAAAGAAAGCGTGAAGAAAAAATGAGAGCTAGGTTAATTGAAGAAAAAGAAAAATTAGAAGAAAGAAAAGATAAAATAGAAGTAGAATTATCCCGAATTAAAACTTCATATGAAGATATTTTATCTAAGGAAAAAGAAGTTGAGCAGGAGATTCAAAAAATAGAAAATCAAGAGAAGCAAATTGAAGACATTGAAAAAAGGAGAGAACTTGAAAGACAAAGATGGAATTTAGATAAGGAAAGACAAATAATCGAAAGACAGCGTTGGCAAATAGAAGATGAGAAATACAAAATGGAAAGCATTTTAAATAAAATTAATAAAAGATACCAAATAATTTTAAGTGAAATTCAAAAAAGACAACAAATTAAAGAAAAAGAAAAAGAACTTGAGAGAGAATTAGATAAACTTAAAGACCAAAAAAGAATATTTTTAGAAGAATTAGAAAGGACATTTGGAGAAACATTTAAAAAAGAAAAAGAGGCTGATAAAGAACAAAAAAAAGAAATTCAACAAAAGCAAAATGAAGAAATAATTTCAAAACCTGAAAAAGAAATTAAAAAAGAGGTAGAGACAAGACAGGAAATAGAGAAATCAAAGACAGAGGATGCAAGGGTTGCCATTAGTGCACAGGAGCGTCAAAAATTATTGAAAGAATTAGAAGAGTTCAGAAAAGCAAGGGAAGAAATTGAAAAAGAATATCAGGAATTTTTAAAAGAGAGAGAAGAAAGAAGACAAAGGCTTAAAGAAGAGGAAAATAATATTAAAAATCAACCTGTTAAAGCATCGTTTAAAAAAGAGAATATTGAAGAAGAGGAAGAAGAGGAAGAAGAGGAGGAAGATTTTGAAGATTTAGAAAAAATAAGATCTTTAATAAATGAGGAGAAGAAAAAACTTACGCAACTTCAAGAAAAGTTAAAACAGGAAAGATTGAAAGAAAAGAAATTGGAAGAAGAAATAAAGATGTCTGAAAGTAAAGAAAGAGATAAAGAGGTAGCAAAAAAAGATAGATTACAAAAAATTCAAAAACAACAAATACAAAAAGAAAATGTGAAAAATATATCAGAAGAAGAAAAAAAGCATCTTTTAGCACTGGAGAATTTAAAGAAGAAATTAAAAGAAGAGGTTGAAAATAAAAAAGATCAAGAAGTAGTTTTACCTCCTAAGTCATCACCAACCCCAAAATCACCAACCCCAAAATCACCAATTTTACCAAAAGATACGTTAGTAGAGTTTGAAAATATTCAAAAAAAAACTTCTCCTGAGTTATTATCAGTAGATGAGTTATTATCAGTAGATAAGAAAGAGGACTATTTAAAATTAATTAAAAAAAGCAAAAAACCTACTTTAGCTTTTTATATCATTTTAAATTTTTTAATAGTTGCTTGTTTTGTTTGGTTGAGTATTTGGTTTTTTACAAAATGGGAAACCCCTACTCAAATTAATGTTAAACCAGTAGAGAAAGAACTTTCAGTTAATGTTTTTCCCACAGGAATTTTAAACTTGTGCGATTGTGGTCAATGGGAAGACGTTGCTTGTGGACAAGAGGGTTGTGGATTAAAAGAAATGCTTCAAAAAAGGACCTGTCTTCCTGAAGGTTGCGAAGTTGAAAAACAATGTGTTGTAAATGAGACAGCCTGTACTCATAAAGAATGCAGTGGTATGAAATGCATAGTGGTAGATGGGGCAGGGAAGGATACATGCAGTGTTGATGAAAATTGTTTTCACAGTGAATGTAGGGGCGAAAAGTGTGAGGTAGTAGAGGGAAGCGGAACAAATCTTTGCCAAAGTGATACTGATTGCAAAAGGCCACTTCCACCAGTAGTTATTGGTGTCTCTGAAGAGATTAAGATTGAAAGTTTAAATTCAAAAGATTTCATAAGTATTTTGGATAACTTTTTTAAAAAAGAATACAGTGCTGGAACATTTATTGAAATTATTCCTAAATATCAAGATAAACTTTTGACAATTTCACAACTTTTTGAACTTTTAGATTTGCATCCACCAAATGAAGTTAAAGAAAATTTAACAACATATACTCTTTATCTTTATTCACAAAAAGAACTTTTTATTCAAGAAAGAAGAAATCGCCTTGGTATTGCTTTTAGAATAAAAGAAGGCAAGGCCCAAACAGTTAACAGTGCAATGATAAATTGGGAAAAGGTTCTACCAGATGATTTTTATGAAATTCATACTCTTTGGCAAAGGGGTGAAAAGGCTTCTTCAAATTTTTTAGATAATGAACATTCCGGTGTTCATATTCGTTATACAAATTTTCCTGTTCCTGATTTATCTATTGATTGGGCTATTACCAACGATATTTTGATCTTAACTACATCTAGAGAATCAATGTGGTCAACAATTGATGTTTTAATAAAAAAATAAAGAAATTTTGTGGTTTTTTAATCTGTGTTTTAAAGGACAAATTAGCACTCTTGACATAAGAGTGCTAATTTGATAAAATACGATAGGTAAGGTATAAAAAAGATTTTATGGATAAAAGAAAGGAAAAAATTTTAAAGATTGTAGTTGGAGATTTTATAAAAAATCGCAAGCCTATTAGTTCTTCTTATATTAAAAATAACTACAATCTTGATATTGGTGCAGCGACTATAAGAAATGAAATGGCTGAATTAATGGACGATGGTTATTTGGTTCAACCTCATATTTCAGGTGGTAGAATTCCTACACAAAAGGGTTATCAATATTTTATAGATAAGCTTTGCGAATTCGGTATACCAAAATCTTTAGAAAGAAAATTGCAAAAGGTTGTGAAAGAATCATTGAAGAAAAGAAATTATTTTTCACTTCTTGAATTTATATCAGAGGTTACTTCCAATCTTGCAATTTTAAAATTAAGACAGTCTTGCTTTTTTGAAGGACTCGATGAACTTTTTTCGCTTTCAGATTTTAAAGAAAAAAAAGAAATAATTTTAGCAATGAAGTTTATTGAAGATCTTTTGACTTCTGATTATTTATTTGAAGATTACGAAAACTCTATTCAAGTTTACATAGGAGAAAACGTGCCTGAGCTTGGAGAACGCTGTAAAAACTTTAGTCTTGTTTGTAGTCCTTGGATAGAAGATGGTTTTTTGGGTATATTCGGACCGATTCGTATGGATTATTCAAAAAATATTTCCCTTTTGGAAAAAATAAAATATTTAGCAGAAAAAATTTAAAAATTAAAAATATGGAAGATAAAAAAATTAATAAGCAAAAAGAGAAAAAATTAGAATATATAGAGGAAGATATGGAATTTTCCACCCCTGAAGCAAAGATAAAAAAAATTAAAGAGAAACTTAACAGTTGCCAGAAGGAAAAAAATGAATATCTTGAAGGGTGGCAAAGAGAGCGAGCAAATTTTCTAAATTATAAAAAAGGGGAAGAGTTAAGGATCCAGGAAAGAATCGATAGTGTTAAAAAACATATTTTTACTGAGCTTCTGCCAATTATTGATAATTTTAATCGAGCAATTAATATGTTTTCTGAAAAAGAATTTTCACAAGATAAATGGCTTGACGGAATTAAGCAAATTAAAAGAGAGTTTGAAAAATTTTTAAACGATTTTGGAGTTAAGGAAATTGTTGCAAAAATTGGCGATGAATTTAATCCAGAATATCATGAAGCAGTCGAAGTAGTTGAAGGTGAAGAAGGAAAGATAGTAGAAATTCTTCAAAATGGTTATATATTAAATAAGAAAATTTTACGCCCTACAAGGGTAAAGGTCGGTAAAATTATAAATAATTAAAAAATAAAACTATGGCAATAGTACCATGGGAACCATTTCAAGATCTTGACAGATGGTTTGAAGATTGGGATTTTCTTCCGATTATGCCCCTGCCAAGCAAAAAAATGGCAACAGATATAACTCAAGACAAAGATAATGTTTATGTAGAGATGGAATTGCCTGGAGTTAAACCAGAAAATATTGAAGTAAACGTTGAAGATAATGTACTTTCAGTTAGAGCACGACAGGAAGAAAAAAAAGAAGAAAAGAAAAAGAATTATTACAGAAAGGAGATTTATCGAGGCAATTTTGAAAGACAGATTGAGCTGCCATGTGTTGTTAAGGGTGACAAGGCAAAAGCAGAACACAAAGATGGAGTATTGAAGATAGTATTGCCCAAAAGAGAAGAAGCAAAACCTAAATCTGTTAAGATTAAACTATCTTAAAATAGATAGGGGGGGGGGGAGGTATCTCCCTCCTCTATCCTAAGCAAATAATAAATATACATAATAAATATACAATTAAATAAAATTATTAATTATTAAATAAAAATATGGCAAGAATACTTGGAATAGATCTTGGTACAACTTTTTCTGCAATGGCGATCATAGAAGGAGGGGAAGCAAGAATTATAGAAAACAGTGAAGGTGAAAGAACCACTCCTTCTGTTGTTGCTATTTCTAAATCAGGAGAGCGTCTTGTTGGTAATATTGCGAGACGTCAAGCTATTACTAATCCTCAAAATACTATTTATAGTGTTAAAAGGCTTATTGGTCGTCGATTTTCGGATCCTGAAGTTCAGAAAGATAAAGAGCTTCTTTCCTATGAAATTAGAGAGGGTAGTGATGGAGGAATTGAAGTAAAAATGGGTGAAAAATGGTACAGACCCCAGGAGATATCAGCAATGGTTCTACAAAAATTAAAGGCAGATGCAGAAATGAAACTTGGTGAAAAGATTGAGGAAGTTGTTATTACCTGTCCCGCTTATTTTGATGATGCTCAAAGAAAAGCGACAAAAGATGCTGGTGAAATTGCTGGTTTTAAAGTGAGAAGGATTATTAACGAACCAACAGCAGCAGCACTCGCTTATGGTTTTCAGAAAAAGAAAAATCAACAAATTGTAGTTTATGATTTTGGTGGAGGAACTTTTGATGTTTCAGTACTTGAAGTTAGTGAAGATACTATTGAAGTTAAATCAACTGGAGGCGATACCCATCTTGGAGGAGATGATTTTGATCAGAAAATTATGGACTTTATTGTTCAAAATTTTAAAAAAGATGAGGGCATTGATTTGTCTAAAGATCCATTAGCCCTTCAAAGAATAAAAGAAGCAGCGGAAAAGGCAAAAAGAGAACTTTCAACAACCAACCAAACAGAAATTAATCTTCCGTTTATTACTTCTGATCAATCTGGACCAAAACACTTATCTTATACCTTAACAAGAGCAAAACTTGAAGAACTTGTTGGAGATTTTATTGAGAAGTCCTTAGAACATACCAAAAGAGTAGTAAAAGAAGCTGGTTTTGAAATTTCTGATATTGAAGAAATAATTCTAGTTGGTGGTCAAACAAGAATGCCAAAAATTCAGGAGGAAGTAAAAAAACTTTTTAACAAGGAACCAAATAAAGAGATTAATCCTGATGAAGTTGTGGCTATCGGCGCAGCAATTCAAGGAGCAATTTTGACAGGTGAGGCAAAAGAAGTTTTGCTTCTTGATGTAACTCCGCTCTCTTTGGGTATTGAAACTTTTGGAGGAGTAAATACTATTTTAATTCCTAAAAACACCACGATTCCTACTCAAAAAACGCAAGTTTTTTCAACTGCAGCTGATAATCAAACTTCTGTTGAAATTCATGTATTGCAAGGAGAAAGACCAATGGCTCAAGATAATAAAACATTGGGACGATTTATTTTAGATGGTATTCCACCTGCTCCACGAGGGGTTCCACAGATTGAAGTTACATTTGATATTGATGCAAATGGAATTTTAAATGTAAAAGCAAAAGATAGGGCTACAGGCAAAGAACAATCCATTAGAATTGAAGCTCAATCAGGTCTTTCCAAAGAGGAGATAGAAAAGTTGAAAAAAGAAGCAGAAGAGCATGCTGAGGAAGATAAAAGAAAAAAAGAACTTATTGAAATTAAAAATCAAGGTGATAGTTTAATTTATTCATCGGAAAAGACACTTAGAGATGCTGGTGATAAAATTAAGGAAGACGATAAAGCAAAAGTTACCCAAGCTATAGATGAATTAAAGAAAGCAATGGAAGCAGAAAATATTGAGGAGATCAAAAATAAAATAGAAAATTTATCTTCAATAATTCAAGAAGTTGGTGCTAAAATGTATCAAGAAAACAAGCAAGACAATCAAGGAGAAGAAAATAAGAATCAAGATAATCAAGGAGATAACCAAGATAATAAAAAATAGAGAATGCCCAAGATAAAAAAATAAAATCATTAATTAATGCGAGAATATCAAAAAAAGCAGATTTATTTGTCTTTATTATTTCCCTTTGTTTTATTTTGTGTTTTTATTTTTAGGTAATTTACTTTTAAAAAGGGGTCTTTTTAGTTATTTTAAATTTTATTTTTTTATTTTTTTAAATCAATTTTTGAATTTTAGATTTTTAATTTTAAAGAAGATTAATTTACAAAGTAGAATGCGAAGTAGAAAAAATATTGATAGAGAAATTTTAAAAATATAATTTAATTTTATTTATCTATTATTATTATGGAAGATTATTATAAAATTTTAGGTGTGAGTAGGGATGCTAGTCAAGAAGAAATAAAAAAGGCATATTATAAATTGGCACATAAATACCATCCTGATAAAGGAGGCGATGAACAAAAATTTAAAGAAATTAACGAGGCATATCAGGTTTTAGGTAATAAGGAAAAAAGGGCTCAATATGATAGATATGGTCGTGTTTTTGAGGGCGCTCAAACGGGTGGTTTTGGAGAAGGGCAGGGATTTTCTTGGCAGGATTTTGCTCAAAATTTTCAGAATCAAGGCTTTGGGAATCAAGGCTTTGGAGATTTCGGTTTTGATTTTAACGATTTTGATTTAGGAGATATACTAGAAGATTTTTTTTGGGGATTTAGTGGTGCTGGCAAAAAAAGACAGGGAAGAGATGTTTATGTAGATACAGAAGTTTCTTTAAAAGAAGCATATTTGGGAACCAAAAAAGATTTTAAGATTAATTTATACGTAAAATGCGACGAGTGTGGTGGTAGTGGTGCAGCCGTAGGTTCTAAAATAATAACTTGTCCTAATTGTAATGGGAGTGGCAAAGTGCAACAGACGCAAAATACATTTTTAGGTAGTTTTATTCGTAAAACAACATGTCCTGAATGTGAAGGTGAGGGTAGGATCCCTCAAGAGAAATGTTCTAATTGCAAAGGAAAAGGAAGAATAAAAAAAGTAAAAGAGATTAGTAT
>JAQVET010000071.1 GCA_028697615.1 Minisyncoccota bacterium | reverse complement strand
AATGAAAGAAGAAAATATCAACAATATTATGATATCAAAATATGGAGAATAATCAAGGGAATAAATTAGGCAAGAAAATCAAAAAGCTAAGAACTGATCTTGGTTTGTCTCAAGACGAGCTCGCCCGTAAAGCTGATGTGCCTTATACAACTTTAACCAAGATTGAGACGGGTGTTATTAAGAAGCCTTCTGTATATGTAGTGGCGAAGATTGCAAAGGCGTTAGGTGTCTCTGTTGATGATTTAATTTAAAATTTAAGAATGGTCATTATGGAAACATATAAAGAATTAATCATAAAACTAAACAATCCACTCAAAGAAAACGAAAAGCAAGCTTTAAGTTATTTCGCCTCTTTGTTTCGTGGAAATGGGTTTAAAATTGAATTTAACGATGAGATGATAAAAATTTTCTTAAGAGAAATTAATTATTATGAGTTTAAAAACTACATTGAAAAAGTTAGCCAAGAATACAATGCAAATATTTTAACAGACATTTTGAAAAAAGTAGATTCTATCAAAAGTTATGGTATAAGTGGGAATAAGCGAAATTATGTTGATTACAACAAAGAGCGTAAAGTAAAAGACCGAAAACAAAAAGAGGAAAAGAGAGGACAATATTTCTACGCAAGAAATAATACTTTTTCTACTAAAAATAATGTTTTACCAGTAAAATATATAAATAAAATTATTTGTGGAGATAGCGAAACAATTTTAAAAGAAATTCCCGACAATTCAATTGACTTGATATTTACTTCACCCCCATATAACTTTGGTCTTGATTACGATTCTGGCCAAGATGATAAGTTTTGGAAAAATTATTTTGATAAACTATTTAGGATATTTGATGAATGTATTAGAGTCTTAAAATACGGGGGAAGGATTATTATTAATATTCAACCTTTGTTTTCAGATTATATCCCCAGTCATCATATAATTAGCAACTACTTTATTGAAAAAAAGTTAATTTGGAAAGGTGAGATACTTTGGGAAAAAAATAACTATAATTGTAAATATACCGCATGGGGGAGCTGGAAAAGTCCGAGTAATCCATATCTAAAATACACTTGGGAATTTCTGGAAATATTTGCCAAAGGTGCTTTGAAGAAAGAAGGAAAAAGAGAGGATATTGATATAGAAGCAGAAGAATTTAAACAATGGGTTATAGCGAAGTGGTCTATAGCACCTGAAAGAGATATGAAAAAATGGGGGCATCCAGCAATGTTTCCAGAAAAGTTAGTTGAACGGGTATTAAAATTATTTAGCTTTAAAAATGATGTTGTATTAGATCCTTTTAATGGAGTAGGAACAACAACAGCAATGGCTAAAAAATTAGGCCGAAAATACTTAGGAATTGATATTTCAAAAGAATATTGTGATATTGCAGAAAAAAGAACTAAAAATACTGCAATTGAAACCAAATTATTTTAATTCAGCTTTAAATTGATTCTGTAATTATGAATATCGATAAGAAAAAAATCGAAGAATTAGTAAAAGAATATACCACAGTCGTAAAAGTGGTAGATAGAGATGCACACAATAATAATGATAGAGCTTATGGTGGAGTGGTTCGAAGTGTTAAAGGTAAGCTTCAAGAGTATATAACTGAAGAAGTTATAAAACTTGCGTGGCAGTCTATTGGTGGAGATGACGAGCGATTAGAAATTAATTCTAAAAAATTTAAGATCCCGATAATGAAGGATTATATTAGTGAACTTAAAGATGAGGAAATTAAGCGATATATATTGTCGAACATAGATGATTATTACTATAAACTGAGCGTAGATAAGCAAGTTTTTATTGATGGAAAATTTGTTTTAGGAATTGAATGTAAGGCTTATACAGAAAACGCAATGCTAAAGAGAATTCTTGTTGATTTTAAGCTATTAAAAACTCAGTTTCCACACTTAAAATGTTATCTCTTTCAGCTGGAAAGTCAGTTAGGAGGCGATTATTCAGAATTAAACGAAAAAACATTTGGAAGCCATGCTACACATACTCTTTTATCTTATTTTAAAGAAGTTGATCTCAAAATATTTACTTTTCTAAAAGGTGAGCGTCTTGTTGATAAACCTATTCATAAATATTTTAAACCATTAGAATCTTCTCAAGTCGAAAAAGCAGCTAAAATTATCGCGAATGAGTTAAGAGAATTTATTTAGTAAATAGCAATATGCTTTATTTAATCTTTAGTGATGAAGCCGGTACTTGGAGTAATAGAGAAGAAGATTATTATGTTCGCACATGGATAAGTATATCTTTAGAAGAGTATGTTAAATTGCAAAAAGAAATTTTTTATATACAAAAAACTACAGGAACAAAAGAAATTAAATGGGGTAACTTTAAGAGAAATTATCAAAAATATAGTGATGTTTTTATTCCTAATTTCCAGGTATATATAACACTTTCTATACCAAGGAATTTTTTTAGTAGGAATTATAGAATTTTGACCACATTACAAAGTTTAGATGAAGAAGTTTTTACCGGCGATGAAAAGATTAAAATACATTTAAGGAGAAAAATTATAAATAGTGCACAAGCAGTTATTTTCTTAAATTATTTCGAAAGACAACACATTGAGAATTCTAAAGTTGCATTAGCTAGTAATTTATTAGATTATAAATATATAGTGGATACTCCACAATTTATAGACAGGGAATGGATAGAAGTGGCAAGGGAAGTCGGTATAAATAATCTCGAAATTAAAAAAGAATCAGAGAGCGTACCAGGAATACAAATAGCGGGTATAACCGCAGGTTGTTTTTATGACTTATTATCAAAACAAGAAAATAATGATATTGCTATAGAGATATATAAAAAATTGATAAAACCTAAAATGATAGATATGTACTCAAGCGATCGACAAAAAGCTAATCCAAATATAATTTTTTATGGAGATTGTCCGGATGATATCAGAAGCAAGATAACAAATATTAGGAATTTATAGTTAAAAGAATTTGCCGCCAAGCTCGGCGAAGCCGAGTAATCCGCCCTTTGCGGATTAGAAAAACTTGAAATCGTCCAATCCGAAAAGGTCGCCTTCCGCGGGGCGGGCGGAAGGGGGGTCTGGGGGGGAATGCCGCCCGCCCCGCGAGTTTTATCGGTTTTGGGCGAAATCGGTTCGAATTTTTTCGAACAGACACCGCCAGTTTAAAATTTCAGCGTTTTTGAAGGTTGTTGCCTCGCCCTTTTACAAAAGAGCGGGATTAATTTTCTGCCTATAAAAAAATATGAGTTTTGAAAATCCTACATTTGAATCAAAAGAAGTA
>JAQVET010000070.1 GCA_028697615.1 Minisyncoccota bacterium | reverse complement strand
GGAAAGCTTGTCTACTTTTATTTATTGATTTTTTAAAAAATTTTTGTTATTTTATAAAGTTAAAACATTGATAAAATTTTACAAAAAATATGTCTTTGAAAAATCAATGGATTTTATTTGGCTTGGTAATTTTTTTAACTGGATTTTTTGTTTATTTCTCGATACCATATACATTGGCTGAGAAGATTGGTATACCTTATCCTAATTGGGCAAAGCCTTTTCGACTTGGTCTTGATCTTAAAGGAGGAGTTTCTTTGCTTTATGAAATTGATACTTCAGGATTAGCAAAAGATACTGATCAAAAAGAAGCAGTTCAAGCACTACGTAATGTTATTGAAAAAAGAGTAAATTTAATGGGAGTTGAGGAACCAGTTGTTCAAATTTTAGGTGGAAAAGATAATTGGAGATTAAAAATTGAATTGCCAGGTATACAAGATTCACAAAAGGCGATTGAAGAAATTGGCAAAACACCGGTATTGGAATTTAGAGAAGAAATGACGCAAGAGGAAAAAGATCAAGTTTTAAAAGAATTAGAAAGTCAATTAACAAAAGAGCAGATAGAGCAAATAAAAGACCAACCAATTTTTTTTAAACCCACAAAATTAACTGGACAATATCTCAAAGGAGCAAAAATTGAGTTTAATCCAAATACATATCAGCCATATATTTCACTTGAATTTACAAAAGAAGGTGCAGAGATTTTTCATGATTTAACCAAAAGAAATATTGAAAAGCAAATAGCAATTTATGTTGATAATAATTTAATTTCTGCTCCCGTTGTTCAAGAAGAAATATCAGGAGGCAGGGCGCAAATTACAGGGCAGTTTACAATTGAGGAAGCCAAAGAACTTGCGCAAAATTTAAATGCAGGAGCACTTCCTCTGCCTATACATAATTTGTCGTCAAAGGTAATTGGACCAACACTTGGCAAAACATCCGTTGATCAAAGTTTAAAGGCAGGTCTTATAGGGCTTTTTTTGATTTTTATATTTTTAATTTTGGTTTATCGATTTTCAGGGCTTTTGGCATCTATTTCTCTTGTTTTTTATCTCTCTTTTCTTTTAACTATATTTAAGTTAATTCCTGTTACATTAACACTTTCGGGAATCGCAGGATTTTTAGTATCTTTGGGCATGGCAGTTGATGTTAATGTTTTGACATTTGAAAGATTAAGAGAGGAGAAAAGAGATAAAGAAATACCAGTTGCTATTCAACCTTCTTTTGCTCGTTCCTGGCCAGCTGTAAAAGATGGTAATTTCACAACCCTGATTACTTGCGCAATATTATTTTTTATTTCAACTGGGTTTATTCAGGGTTTTGCTTTGACACTTGGTCTTGGAGTAATTTTAGGACTTTTTTCTGGTATGCTTATAACACGTCTTTTTATGGATGTTTTTGCTTCAACGAGATTAGGAAAATTTGAGAGAATATGGAGTCGTTAAAAAATTAAATAAATATGCTAAATATTTTAAAATATTCTAAATTTTATTTAATAATTGTTGGGATAGGAATGATTATTTCATTAATCCTTTTGATAATATGGGGATTGCCTTTAAATATTGAATTTAAAGGTGGTTCACAGATAGAGGTTCAATTTGATAATGAACCTGATGTTGAAAAAATAAAAGAAGATATTAAAAAGTTAAATTTAGGAGAGGTAGTAGTGCAAAAATCAGAGGGGAATGGTGTAATTTTAAAAACAAAAAGGATTGATGAAATTGAACATAAAAAAATTTTGGAGACACTTGGGAATCCAAAAGAGATAAGCTTTGAGAATATTATTCCAACTATTGGCAAGGAGCTTAAGACAAAAACTATTATTGCTACTTTAATTAGTGTTATTTTAATAGGTCTTTATATATTTAATACCTTTAAAAAAAGTTCTTTTATTATTCCATCTTTTCATTATAGTTTTGCCGTTGTTATTGCAGGGATTCATGACATTTTAATGGTTTGTGGAATTTTTGCTATTTTAGGTAAATTTTTTGGAACCGAAATTGGCTCGCCATTTATAGCTGCAATTTTAACAATACTTGGCTATTCTATTAATGATACAATTATCGTACTGGATAGGGTAAGAGAGAATATAAAAATTGGAAGTCATAAAGATATAGAAGAAACATTGAATGTTTCATTATCGCAAATAATAGTTCGTTCGATTTTTACGTCTCTTTGTGTTCTTTTTCCTTTAGTTGCTATTTTAATTTGGGGAGGGGAAAGTGTTTTTACTTTTGCTTTTGCGCTTATTTGGGGAACTATTTTTGGTACATCTTCTTCAATTTTTATTGCTCCATCTCTTTTACTTGAAATGAATAAAAAAAAATAGTATTTTAAATTATAGATATTGGATTAAAATTTAAAAAATTCGTTAAATAGAAAAATATCACAAAATAATTAATTCAAAAAATTTCCTACAAATTTTGTAATAATTTCTTTAATTAATAGCAGTTATGTGGCATTCACTTTCTATTGAAGAAACTTTTGAAAAATTAAAAACATCTAAATCTGGTCTTTCTCAAGAAGAAGTAGAAAGACGACTTTTAAAATACGGAAAAAATAAACTTCCAGAAGAAAAATCATTATCCACTTTAAAAATATTTTTTGATCAATTTCGTAGTCCTTTGGTTTATATTCTAATAATTGCTGGAGTTATTACTTTATTTTTAAAAGAATATACTGATTCGATTGTAATTTTTAGTGCTATTTTTTTAGATATAATAGTTGGTTTTTTTCAAGAAAATAAAGCATCGCAAACCTTAAGGGAGTTAAAAAAAGTTGTAAAATACTCAGCAGAGGTTTTAAGAGGGGGTAATTTAAAAATTATTGATGCTGAAGGTTTGGTACCTGGAGATATTATAATTTTAAATCCTGGAGATAAAGTTCCTGCTGATGGAAGAATAATTGAAAATCACGGCTTAAAAATAAATGAGATGGCATTAACAGGGGAATGGATTGCTGCTGAAAAAAAAATAAAAGTTTTACCTAAAGAAACCCCTTTGGCTGATAGAGACAATATGGTTTATATGGGAACCATCGTTGAAGATGGTAGGGGAAAAGTAGTTGTGACTGCTACAGGAAAAGATACGGAAATTGGAAAGATTGCTTTGATGATTAAAGAAACAAAAGAAGAAAAAACTCCTTATCAAAAGAAATTAGATAATTTTTCAAAAATTATTGGAATAATTATTGGTATAATTTGTATAGGGATTTTTATAGAAGGATTACTTACTGGAGGAAAATTTGTTGAAATGTTTACTACTGCTGTAG
>JAQVET010000069.1 GCA_028697615.1 Minisyncoccota bacterium | reverse complement strand
AAAAACTAAATTTTAATCAAAGAAAAATTAAATCTTATGGCTGGGCAATGGAGTTTAGAATAAATGCCGAAGATGCTTTAAATGATTTTTTGCCAGCAAGTGGAGTTATAAATGATTATCTACCACCATCGGGAAGAGGGGTTGAGGTTCATAGTTTTTTGCATCAAGGACAGGTTATATTTCCTTATTTTGACAGTCTTTTAGCAAAATTAGTTGTTTTTGGAGAAACACGAGATATGGCAATTATTAGAGCAAAGAGGGCGCTTGATGAATTTTTAATTCAAGGCGTACCAACATTAATACCTCTTCACAAGGCTATTTTACAAAATAAAAATTTTATTAAAGGAGAAATTTCTACTTCTTTTATTAAAAATGAAAAAATACTTAATATTATTGCTAAAGATCAGAAAAAAAATTTAAAATTAGATAACAAACAGGATCTTCAAATAGACAAAGTGAGTAAAGAAGATATTGCCATTTTTATTGCTCAAGTATATTTTCAAATAAATCATAAAAAAAATATTTCTCCAAAATCTAAAAATTGGAGATCAATTATTTGGCAAGATCTATGAAGACTAATTTGAAAATCGGAGATAAAATTTATAAAATTGAAATTTTAGAAATAGATAATAATATAATTAAGGTTGCAGTTGATGATGAAGAGTATTTTTTTAAACAGGATGGAGAAGATATAATCTTATTAGAAGAAAATGAAATTTTTTCTTTATTTGGATTTGACGAAGAAGAGAAAAATTTGCATTATATTGGAGAGGAAAAGGTTATTAAGGCGCCAATCAGTGGAACTATTTCAAAGGTTTTTGTAAAAAATGAACAAAAAATTAGAAAGGGCGATATAATTTCTATTTTATTTTCAATGAAAATGGAAAATGAAATTATTGCTGAATCCTCGGGTATAGTTAAAAAATTAAAAATTAAAGAAGGAGATACTGTTAATAAAGGTGATATTTTAATTATATTGGAATAACTAATTAAAATAAAATGGCGATAATTAAATATAAAAAGATAAAATCTACAAATTTAAAGGCAAAGCAGTTAGGGAAAAATGGAGTAAAACCTTGGACTGTTGTATTAGCTGATAGTCAAATAGGAGGTTATGGCAGAAAGGGTGAAAGATGGTTTTCTCCAAAAGGTGGACTTTATTTTTCTATAATTTTGCCCAAAACAAATATTGAAGATGCGCAGATATTAACCATTTTAGCCGCCTTTGTAGTGGCAAGGGTTATTAAAGAAAATTTTCAAAATATTGAACCATTAATTAAATTGCCAAACGATGTTTTAATAAAAGATAAAAAAGTATGCGGTATATTAACAGAGAATATTATTGGCGAGGATGTAAAATTATCTGTTATGGGTATTGGTCTAAATACAAATATTTCTGCTTTCCCAAAAGAGTTGAAAAATCAGGCAACCTCTATTAAAATAGAGGAGGGAAAAAATATTTCAAATAAAAAGATATTAAATCAAATTTTAAAATTAATAAAAGAATATTTTCAGTCGATAAGTGTATAAATAATATATTTATGAATTTTAAAAAATCTATAAAAAAATTAGAAGATAAAAGGAAAGAACTTGATGATAAAAATGTTCAAGATTTTCAACATCAAAAAGGAAAACTTTCTGCTCGCGAGAGAATAAATTTACTTTTAGATCCTGAAACTTTTGTAGAAATAGATCCCTTTGTTGAAAGTAGATTTTCTACTTTTGAGATGGACAGAAAAAAAATTGCAGGCGATGGTGTTATTACTGGTTTTGGAAAAATAAATGATAGGTTGGTTTATGTTTATAGTCAAGATTTTTCAAAAATCGGAGGTTCTTTGGGCGAAATGCATGGGAAAAAGATTGTTAAGGTAATTGAGACTGCAAAAAGGGTTGGTTGTCCTGTCGTTGGTATAATTGATAGTGGAGGAGCAAGAATACAAGAGGGCATAGCGAGTCTTGACGGTTACGCTGAAATATTTCGCGTAATGGTTAAGGCATCAGGTGTAATTCCTCAAATTACTTGTCTTGTTGGACCATCTGCTGGCGGTGCTTCTTATGCTCCCGGACTTTCAGATTTTGTTTTTATGGTTGACGGAATTTCTCATATGTATATTACAGGTCCTGCAGTAATTGAATCGGTTGTTGGCGAAAAGGTTTCTTTTGAACAGTTGGGTGGTGCTACGGTTCATAGTGTAAAAAGCGGATGTGCTCATTTTGTAACTTCCAATGAAGAAGATTGTTTTTTGTCTGTTAAAAAATTATTATCCTATCTCCCGCAGAATAATTTAGATGATCCTCCATATCAAAGAAGTGTGTTATCAGAAATATTTAAAAAGAAAAATAGTAATATTTTAGATATTATTCCGCAGAAAGAAGAAAAAGGATATGATATGAAAGAGATAATTAAAATTATTTTTGATCCAGGTAGTTTCTTTGAAATTCAAGAAAATTTTGCCACAAATGCTATTGTAGGTTTTGCTCGTCTTTCTGGTTGGGTTGTGGGTGTAGTTGCTAGTCAAACAAGGTTTATTGCCGGGACATTGGATATAGATTCTTCTGATAAGGTAGCGAGGTTTGTAAGATTTTGTGATGCTTTTAATATTCCTTTGGTAAATTTAGTTGATACTCCAGGTTATCTACCGGGTACAGATCAAGAACATAAGGGTATAATCCGTCATGGGGCAAAAGTTCTTTATGCTTATGCCGAGGCATCTGTTCCTAAAATAAGCGTTATCTTAAGAAAGGCCTTTGGCGGTGCTTATATTGCACTTGCTTCTCGTAAGATTGGTTATGATTTTATTATTGCTTGGCCATTTGCTCAAATTGCAGTAATGGGACCGGAACAAGCAGTAAAAGTAATTTACAAAAAAGAAATTGCTGAAAGTGAAAATCCAAAAGAAACAGAAAAAGAAAAAATTAAAGAATATAAAGAGACCTTTTTAAATCCATGGCAGGCAGCAAAATTAGGACAAGTTGATATGATCATACATCCACAAGAAACAAGAGATGTATTAATTAAATGTATTGAATCATTGTTAGATAAAAGAGAAGAGAAAATAACAAGGAAACATGGAAATATACCACTTTAATAAGTTCCTACAAATTACAAATTAAATGTAAATAAGACGCTTCGCTAATGTCCTCGGTTCACTTCGTGAACCTGTGGTAACAAATTTATCGCTCGCTTTGCTCGTTACGATAATAAATCGAACAGTTTGAATGGTTTGAATAGATATGCTAATATATATATAATTATAATTTTTTATGTCTTTAGCTAATAAAATAACTTTATCTCGA